>JAIFLV010000106.1 GCA_020048895.1 Rhodoferax sp.
GGTGCAGCATGAGCCACTTCATGAATACGGTGCGCGCGCATTTTGATACGGTTGCCAGCCACGTGTTGGGGCAACTGGTGGATGACGAAGCCGCCACCCTCAATCTGAGCGCGGAAGATACCCTGTACGTGCGGTTCAACGCCAACCGGGTACGCCAAAATACCGACGTACAGCAGATGGGCCTGTCGCTGCAATTGCAGGCACAGGGGCGCACGGTGGAGCAGTCCTGCACGCTCAGCGGACTGTTGGAGGCCGATCAGGCATTGCTCACGCAGGTGTTGGCAGCGTGCCGCGCTGAAGTGAAGGTACTGGACGTCGATCCCAATCAGGTGCCTATCGTCAACCATGGCAGCAGCTCGGAAGAGTTTCCTGGAGCGCTGGTGGCACCGCAGGACTTGGTGCCCGCAATTCTGGAAAGCGCAGAAGGCTGCGATCTGGCGGGCCTGTATGCGGGGGGCGTGGTCATCCGTGCCAATCGCAATTCGGCCGGGCAGAGCCACTGGTTTGCCACCGAGAGTTTCTTTCTCGACTACTCGCTGTACGATGGTCCCAAGGCAGCAAAAGGCAGTTACGCCGGGGCGCGCTGGGATGCGCAGCAATGGGCAGCCAATATCGCGCGCACGCGAGACCTTTTGTACAAACTCAAACGCCCCACCGTCAATGTGCAGCCAGGGCAGTACCGCACCTATCTCGCGCCGCGCGCTTTTGCCGATGTGCTGGGGATGATGGGCTGGAACGCACTGTCTGCGGCCGCTTGGAAGCAGGGACGCAGCCCGTTCAAGAAGCTGATCGAAGGCGAAGCCAAGTTCTCGCCGCTGCTGAGCTTCGGTGAAAACTTTGGTCTGGCCCTCACGCCCCGTTTCAACAGTTTGGGCGAAGTCAGCGCGAGCCATCTGCCGTTGATGGAAAACGGCGCATTGCGATCGCTGCTGGTGAGTTCGCGCACCGCCAAGGAGTATGGCTTGAGCGGCAATGCGGCGGGCGAGGGTGAAGCCCCGCGCTCACTGGATGTGGCTTGCGGAACTTTGGCCGAAGCAGACGTTCTCAAAGCGATCGGCACCGGACTCTACCTGTCCAACGTGCACTATCTGAACTGGAGCGACCCGGTGTCGGCACGCGTGACCGGCATGACGCGCTATGCCTGCTTCTGGGTGGAAAACGGCGAGATTGTGGGTCCGATCAATGACCTGCGCTGGGATGAAAGTCTCTACGACGCGCTCGGACACAAACTGTTGGCACTGACCGACTGGGCCGATATTGACCCAGCCTGCGAGACCTACTACATGCGCGCCCTAGGCGGTTCACGCGTGCCTGGCGCGTTGATTGAGGGCTGGACTTTTACGCTATAAGGTTGACCCCGCCATAGTAGCGGGTCAATCCTTTGCCTACTGGAAGTTATCGCCTAGCGCGATACCTTCACGGCGTGGGTCTGCGCCGCCCTCAAGCACCGGTGAACCATTGCGCTGGGTCTTCACGATAGTGCTGATGCCGCTCACTTGCGCTGCCACGCTTACGGTGTGTCCCATGCTGCGCAGTGTCGTAACGATGGGGTCGGCGCCGCCCGCAATTCCGCCAGCGGGAATGGTGGCGTTCACATTGGGATGCTCACCGCCAAAGTTGGTGGTGGCGCTGTTGGCAGCACCAAAATCGACCATCGATGTCGCTTGCTGGGCGTTCATGCCCCAATCGAGCACGCCCACCAGCGTCTTCACCACATACTGAATGATGGTTGCGCCACCGGGCGAACCGGTTCCCATGACGAAGTCGCCCATGGTGCCGTTGTCGGCCAGCTTGAATACGAGTGTCGGCGCCATGGAACTGCGTGGGCGCTTGTTGGCTTGAATGCGATTGGCAATGATGCCGGTCGAGTCGCTTGGCAGCACCGAGAAGTCGGTCAACTGGTTGTTGAGCAAAAAGCCATTGGTCATGCGGAATGAACCCATACCACTCTCGATCGTGGTGGTCATGACCAATGCATTGCCTTGCTTGTCCACAATCGTCATGTGGGTGGTGCCTTTGCCCTCTGCAGTGCTGCTGCCCAAGTTGGAGCCGGTTGCAAAGGTTCCTGCAGAGGCTGTGCCCATGCTCTTGCCCATGTCGATCAGTTTGGAGCGACTGAGCAAATAGGACTTGCTCAGCAGCGCGGCGGGCGATCCACCGGGGAGGGGTACAAAGTCGGTGTCGGCAATGTACTTATTGCGATCGGCATAGGCCAGTCGCTCAGCTTCGCTGATGAGGTGCACGCCCATGGCTGTGGGCTTTCCGCCATTCACATCCATGGCGGTGGGCAGATAACTGGCCATGTTGAAATTTTCCAGGACACCCAGCGCAGAAGCCACGGTGATGCCGCCCGACGAAGGTGCACCCATCCCGCACACCATATAGCTGCGATAGGTGGTGCACACTGGATCGCGCTTCTTGGCCTGGTAGTTGGCCAGATCACTAAGTTCTGTCAGTCCGGGCGTGATGGCGAAGGCAGGACTGCCGCCGCTGGACAGCTTGATCTTCTTGACAATATTCTCGGCTATCGGACCTTTATGCAGTGCGTCGGCACCGGAGCTCGCCAGCGCCGACAGCGTTGCTGCGTATGCCGGATTCTTGATCATCGTGCCGAGCGTTTTGGCCGTGCCATCCGCATTCAGAAAATAGGCTGCAGCTTCCGGGTCAGTGCCCAGCAATACGCGCGAGCCAGCAATGGCATCGGCCATGCGGCCACTGATGGGAAAGCCGTCCGAGGCAAGCTGAATGCCCGACTGGAAAAGATCCTTCCAGGCCATACTGCCGTAGTCTTTATGTGCCAGTTCCAGCATGCGGACCGCGCCTGGGGTGCCGATGGAGCGGCCACTTTGGCGCAACAGGTTGAAGGACGCACCGGATTCGGGCACCGTCACCACCGGCAGGGGCGGTGCAGCATTGGTGGCACTGATACGACGGAGGTAGTCTTCCGTTGCGGCCGCCGGTGCGGTTTCGCGACCATCGTAGGCTTGAACTTTTTTGGTCTTGGCATCGTAGTGGAGCATGAAAGCACCGCCGCCCAAACCAGACGATTGCGGCTCTACCAGGCCGAGTACCATTTGCACTGCTACGGCAGCGTCCACCGCGGAGCCACCATTTTTCAGCACCTCGCAACCGGCCTTGGAAGCATGGGGGTTGGCGGATACGACCATATACGACTTGGACGACACCAGATTCTTGGACTTGAACCCGGAAGATGGTTCCGGAGCCGAGGGGTCACCTGCCAGGCCGGAGCCCACCACCACCGAGCCGCTGTCGGTGAGCTGCGCGCATTGGTTGTCGGCCTCGTTGCCGCCGCAAGCAATCAAAAGCAGCGCTCCGCCAGCAATCGCAGCGAACTGCAAAGCAGTTTTGGTGTGGTGTCTGACCAAGCCCACCGTGGGCAAACCTTGTAACTTCATTTTTCTCCTCCCGGTTGTATGAAACGCAATGCGAACGCAAATTGTATGCCTGCGCGACAGCTGGAGCGCTTAGAACCGTTCCAGTTCCGGATGCTTGAGCTTCCCGCCGCGCACCAGCATCTTGCCGTACTCAGCGCAGCGGTGCAGGGTGGGGATGACCTTGCCGGGGTTGAGCAGTCCTTGGGTATCAAAGGCGTGCTTGATGGCAAACATCTGGGCGTTCTCCTCGGCACTGAATTGCACACACATGCTGTTGAGTTTTTCCACGCCCACACCATGCTCGCCGGTCACGGTGCCACCCATGGCCACACTGGTTTCCAGAATGTCGGCACCAAACAGTTCGCAGCGGTGCAGTTGGTCGGGGTCGTTGGCATCAAACAGGATCAGCGGGTGCAGGTTGCCGTCGCCTGCGTGGAACACATTGGCACAGCGCAACTGGTATTTCTTCTCCATTTCTGCAATAGCCAGCAGAATGTCGGCCAGGCGTTTGCGCGGAATGGTGGAGTCCATGCACATGTAGTCCGGACTGATGCGCCCCGAGGCCGGGAACGCATTCTTGCGCCCGCTCCAAAATTTGAGGCGCTCCGCTTCGCTGTTGCTAACGGAGATTTTGGTAGCGCCCGCCGCAGTCAGGACGGCGCTCATGCGGCCAATCTCTTCCTCGACCTCTTCGGGCGTGCCATCGCTTTCACACAGCAATATCGCTTCAGCGTTGAGGTCATAACCGGCGTGTACATAGTCTTCCACAGCGGCGGTCATCGGCTTGTCCATCATCTCCAGGCCGGCCGGAATGATGCCAGCAGCAATCACCGCTGCGACCGCGTCGCCCGATTTACGGATGTCGTCGAAGCTGGCCATGATGCAGCGCGCCAGTTGCGGTTTGGGCACCAGTTTCACGGTGACTTCGGTGGTGACCGCCAGCATGCCTTCGCTGCCGACCACCACACTGAGCAGGTCGTAGCCGGCATCGTCCAGCGCGTCGGCACCAAACTCGACTGCGTCACCTTCAATGGAGAAGCCTTTGACCTTGAGCACATTGTGCAGGGTCAGGCCGTATTTGAGGCAGTGCACGCCGCCCGAGTTCTCTGCCACATTGCCGCCAATCGTGCAGGCGATCTGGCTGGAGGGGTCGGGGGCGTAATACAGGCCAAAGGGCGCTGCGGCATCGCTGATGGCCAAATTGCGCACCCCACACTGCACCACCGCGGTTCGGCTGCGTGGGTCGATTTTGAGAATCTTGTTGAACTTGGCCAGCGACAGGGTGACGCCCATGGCGTGCGGCATGGCCCCCCCCGAAAGCCCCGTGCCCGCACCGCGCGCTACGACTGGCACGTTCAAAGCATGGCAGGTTCGCAGCACCGCAGCCACTTGTTCCTGCGTTTCCGGCAGGGCAACGACCAGGGGGCGTTGCCGGTAGGCGGTCAGACCATCACACTCGTAGGGGGTGGTGTCCTCGGTGTGGTAGAGCAGCGCGTGCGCAGGCAAATTGGCCGACAGCGCTTGTACGATCTGCGTCTGCAGCTCTGATTTTGATAGCGAATCGGGTGCCGATGGGGAAGCGGGTGCGTTCATGCGTTGGACTCCTTGCCCCCACTATAATGCCCGACCGTTTCACCCTACTGGCTTGCGACCTGTTCAAGCCACTTCTGGAAGCCGCCATGTCCGATTCCCTCGCGGTGCTGCCACAGTACTTACTGCCGAAAAAAGCCCTCACCATGCTGGCAGGCACATTGGCCGGTGCGCGGGCAGGCGGTGCCACCACTGCAATGATTCGCTGGTTTGTGAAGCGCTACAACGTCAACATGGCCGAGGCCGCCAATCCCGATATTGCCAGCTACCCCACGTTCAACGAATTCTTCACGCGACCGTTGCGAGATGACGCCCGTCCGCTGGCCGACAGCCCTTATCTGTGCCCGGTGGACGGTGCCATCAGCCAGTTCGGGCGGATCGAAGCGGATCAGATTTTTCAGGCCAAGGGCCACCACTACAGCACGACGGCACTGGTAGGGGGCGACGCCGCTTTGGCAGCGCAGTTTGCGGATGGCGAATTTGCCACGCTGTACCTGAGTCCGCGCGATTACCACCGCATCCATATGCCGTGTGACGGTGAACTGCGCCGGATGATTTATGTGCCCGGCGACCTGTTTTCAGTCAATCCGACAACAGCGCGTGGTGTGCCGGGTTTGTTCGCCCGCAACGAGCGCGTAGTGTGTGTGTTTGACTCCGCACAGGGTCCCTTTGTTCTGGCTCTGGTAGGCGCCACCATCGTAGGCAGCATGGCCACGGTCTGGCACGGGCAGGTGAACCCGCCGCGACGTCCTGATGTTTGTGAATGGACCTATGACAAGGATGTTGTGCGACTGGCACGTGGGGCCGAGATGGGTCGCTTTCTGCTGGGCTCCACGGTGGTGATGCTGTTTCCCAAGGGTGTCTTGAAGTTCAACACGGACTGGGCGCCGACACGAGCGATTCGCATGGGTGAGGCGATGGCTGACCTCGCGTTGCCGCTCTGAATCGGTCGCATTGTTTGGCCTACAGCGTGCGCGATTTGTTGGGCTTCGCTGCTTTGGGCTTGGGCGGTGACCGCACGGGCAGTGCCAGGGCTGTGGTGCGTACCAACTGGCACAGCGTCTGCGCGTCTTCCCAGGCGTCGGCGTCGAGTAGCAAGTGGGGCTTGGCTCCTGGAAAAGGGCAACCTTCGCGCGGCTCTGCCAGAAGCGCCCGTCCCTCGGCAGTGGGCTTGAGGTAGAGCTGGTCATCGCACACCAGACCAACCGGTCTGCCATCGAAATAAAGGCAGTACTCGCCAAACATTTTTCGGCTCGACACCGGACCGGCATGGCGCAGCTGGTCCAGCAGAAATTCCATGGTGGAAGCGGAGGTAGACATGGGTGCAAATGGTAACCCCCTGCAGATCAACTGACCGCTGATAATGCCGCATGTGTGTTACGGAGTGCCAGAGCATGCTAGTTGGGGCTGAACGGGTGCGCGCTGCTCCTTCCACACGGCTTGAAAGGAAAGACCATGCAGTACAAATACCTTCTTCTGAACCACGACAAGGGCATTGTCACCATCACGCTCAACCGCCCCGAGAAGCGCAACGCCCTGGCGATGGAAGTGATGCAGGAGCTGACGCAGGCCCTGCACGACATGGCGCGCAGCGATGCCCAGGGCGTCATTCTGGCAGCGAACGGCCCGGTATTTAGCGCCGGTCACAACTTTGGCGACATGGCCGGTGCGAGTGAAGCACAGGCTGCAGAATTGTTTGAGGTGTGTACGCAGATGATGGACGCGATCCAGGCGATGCCGCAGCCCGTTGTTGCCAAGGTGCATGCACTGGCCACCGCAGCGGGTTGCCAGTTGGTTGCCACCTGTGATCTGGCGGTAGCGGCTGACACGGCATCGTTTGCTATTCCTGGCGGCAAGGCAGGCTTGTTCTGCCACACACCGCTGGTGGCCATTGCGCGCAACATTGGCCGCAAGCGCGCCCTGGAGATGGCGCTTACGGGCGACGCCATCGATGCCCAGACTGCCGCGGACTGGGGGCTCATCAACCGCTGTGTTCCTGCCGACCAGCTCGAGTCCGCGACGCTGGACCTGATACAGCGTGCCACGCGCGGAAGCTTGCTGTCCAAGCAATTGGGAAAACAGGCGTTCTACCGGCAGGTCGGTCTGCCGCAGGACCAGGCCTACACGGTGGCCGTGGCGCAGATGGCCAGCGCAGCAGTCACGCCCGATGCGCAGGAGGGTATCGCAGCCTTCCTGGCAAAGCGGCACCCACAGTTCACGCAGAAACCAGTGGTTTCCTGAATCTTCCTACTTGAAGATCACGGTTTTGTGGCCGTTCAGGAGTACGCGGTGCTCGCTGTGCCACTTGACGGCGCGCGCCAGCACCTGGCTCTCGGTGTCGCGGCCCATCGCTGTAAGGTCTTCGACCGTCTTGCTGTGGTCGGCACGTGCCACGTCCTGTTCGATGATGGGGCCTTCGTCGAGGTCGGCCGTCACATAGTGGGCGGTAGCACCGATCAGTTTGACGCCCCGCTCGTGCGCCTGGTAGTAGGGCTTGGCACCCTTGAAGCTGGGCAGGAAGGAGTGGTGGATGTTAATGGCGCGCCCGGACAATTGCGTGCACATTTCATTCGACAGGATCTGCATGTAGCGTGCCAGCACCACCAGTTCAGCCTCTTCCGCCTGAATGATCTCTAGTTGGCGCTCCTCGGCCTGTTCCTTGCTGGTGCGGGATACCGCGATATGGTGGAACGGCACGTTGTAGCTGGCGGCGAGCTGGTAGAAGTCGCGGTGGTTGGAGATGATGGCGCGGATGTCGACCGGCAACAGACCGCTCTTCCAGCGAAACAGCAGGTCGTTGAGGCAGTGGCCTTCCTTGCTGACCAGGATCACGGTGCGCATCGGCTGCGCGGTGGCATGCAGACTGCAGCGCATCTGGTACGGGGCAGCAAACAGGGCCAACTGGCTTTGCAGGTCCTCGGCGGTGAGCTGCGCGCAGCGGAATTGCACCCGCATGAAAAACAGCCCTGTAGCGGGGTCGTTGTACTGCGCGGCTTCTTCAATATTGCCTGAGCGCTCCAGCAGAAAGCCGGAAACTGCATGGACCAGCCCGAGGCGGTCCGGGCAGGAGAGGGTAAGTACGTAGGTCGGGTTCATGGTGCGAGGATTGTCGCACCGCGGTAGGGCCGGGCTGCTTAGTGAACGACCACCGGGTTTTGGGCTAGTTCGGCAAATTGTTCCAGCGTATCTTCCACTTCTTCCTGGGACGGTGTCTTCACTTGCCAAGCCACGATATGGCGCTGGAACAATTCGGCCCACGACCCGTCAAGGTACACCTCTTTGCCCGCGCGTTTGTCCACAATTTCAAAGCCATGGCGCGCAAGGCTGGGAGCGGCACTGGGCGCAAATTCGCCTGGGGCATTGGCCAGCATGTGCGTAACGGAGTAAGTGTCGGAATCGTAGAGCGTGTGCATGGTGTGGATGATAGTGCCTGTACTGCAACTGGGTGCGCCAAGCAGTATTTCAAGGTTTTTCGGTGGATTTCCAGAGCAGGTCCAGGAAATCACCGTTGGCCTGGGTGAGGCGAATACGCACCGGTAGGTAATCCATTTCCGGGGCGAGCCAGACATCGCCGCGGGTGTCAAACTCGGCAGCGGATTCACGCGTGAATCGTATGGCTTTAACCTTGCCGCCAGGCAGATCCAGCATCTCCGTCACACCCACCGCGAAGGCCCACTGTTCAGCATACCGTGGCCCCACCGCCTGAAAGCTAAGCTTCATTCCGGGGGGGAAACGGTCCGGATCGCCGCCCACAAGAGCGGCCAGTTGCATGAATGCGCTCACCTGGTCCTGCGCATCGGGTTGCAGTGGCACATCGGGGGTGTTGGCGCTAAAGGACACTTTGCCTTTGCTGCGCTCGAAATGCGCCGCCACTTCGGAGCGGTACTTGTCGCCAAAGCGAATCGGCGCCAGCCCCTGCGGCGTGAGTTCGCCCTTGCTGGTTTGCACTTTGGAGCCCAGCAGGAACACGCTGATCTCCAGCCGCGCTTCGTAATTCTTGCTGTCGTGCAGCCAAAGTAATTCGCCGCTGGCGGAATAGGGGATTCCCTTGATTTCGCCCCTGAGTCCGTATTTCAGCCGCGCGGGGCCGGGCAACAGCAGGTGCCGTGGCGCAGTAGCAGGCACCGCAGGTGCAGCTTGCGATGCAACCGTCGCGGCAGGAGGGGCGTGGCTCACTGCAGGCACAGACTCCATGTTTGGCGCAGCCGGCGTTGCGCTGGCCAACTGCACTGTGGCGGTGTCAGATTCGCTTGAATTCGCTATGTTTTCAGTAGCGTCTTGCGCTTGCTGGGTGGGTTCTGGAGCCATTTTCCCCTGAATTTCTGCGTTGCGGGCAGTGTTACGAGGCGGGGCCGGTAATCGAGGTATTTCGGCGCGGCGGGGCGCAAGCGGCTCCGCCAGCGTGGCTGCTTGGGGTTGCGGGTTAATTGTGCGCGTACTAAAGGGCCGCACATCGGGCGTTGATGGGGCCAATGCCATGTCGGGCAACAGCGGTGCACCGTGCAAAACCGCACCGTGTACCAAAACCACAGCCACGCTCAACAACGTCAGCGCGCGCGCGCGACGGCTCAATGATGGGGCGCAGGAACCGGGAGTGTGTGCCATGGTGTTGAGGCAGTTTAATTCAGAGCGACAATTCCCTCCCATGAAACTTGCAACATACCGAGACGGATCACGCGATGGCCAACTGCTGGTGGTCTCGCGCGACCTCACCCAGGCCCACTACGCTTCGCATATCGCCAACCGCATGCAGCAGGTTCTGGACGATTGGAATTACCTGTCGCCCCAATTGCAGGATCTTTCGGATGCCCTCAACGCCGGGCGGGCACGCCACGCCTTCACCTTCGACCCACGTCAATGCATGGCACCGCTGCCGCGCGCTTACCAGTGGGTGAATGGCAATGGGTATCCGAGTCATGGTGAGGTGCTTGCCCGGGCGGCGGGTGTGCCGATCGACCCCGGCAACGATCAGGAGCCGCAGCTGACGCAAGGAAGTGGGGCCAATGTGTGGGGCGCGATGGACCCCATCACTGGCGCAAGGGACACCATGGGTCTGGACTTTTGCGCCGGGTTGGCCATTGTGACGGGTGACTTGCCGATGGGTTGTGCGGCAGACTCGGCGCTGGATGGCGTGCGCCTGATCATGCTGTGCAATGCAGCGCACCTGTACGTTGGTCCCTTGATACTGCAGCGACCCGGCACCGCCTTTAGTCCGGTGGCCGTCACGCCTGACGAACTGGGCGAAGCCTGGAGCCGAGGGCGTTTGCACGGTCAGTTGCAAGTTACCTGGAATGGTCGCAAGGTGGGCTTGTGTGATGCAGGGGCCAACATGCACTTTCATTTTGGTCGGCTGCTCAGCGCGTTAGCGCAAACGCGCCCGGTGCCGGCTGGCAGCATCGTGGGCGCGGGCCCGGTGAGCAACAAGGCAGTGGAGCGCAAAGGGCGTGCCGAGTGGCCTCAGGGCTATAGCTGCATTGTCGAGAAACGGGCCATGGAAATCCTGCAGGATGGGCAACCCAGCACCGATTTTCTGCACCATGGTGATACTGTGCGCATAGAAATGAAGGGTGCTGGCGGAGCCAGTATTTTCGGTGCGATCGAGCAGGAGGTCGTCAGGAGCAACTCCTGACCCGAAATTCGACACGACGGTCCAGGGCATCGCGCAGATCATCGGTGCCGGTGCCAATCAGGTTCTCCCGGTACCCCATGCCCAACGACTGCAAGCGTGCTGCCAAGGACGGCACGGTGGTCTCCAGCCGCCGCTGAATGGCTGCTGCACGCGCCAGCGAAAGTCGATCGTTTACGCTTTCTGCACCCGTGCGGCTGGAGTGCCCCACGACAGAGACACATTGCTTGGAGTTGCCCATTTCTTTGGCCAGAACCCGAAGCCACATCGGGTACGGGCTGCTGATTTTGGCATCTGCCAGGAAATCGGTCGTTCCGGGTTTGAAGAGAAACTTGAAGGCCAGGCTGTTGGTTCCTAAACCAAGCGCAACAATGCGACCGAAGGCCTGCTCGGCGGTCTCTGTGCGGCCCAGTTGCATGTTGCTGAGGTACACGCCATTAAGCACCCGAAGTTGTTTGCCGTCCGGACGTGCCTCTGCGGTTTCATAGACCCGCAAAGCCTCTTCAAACTGGCCAGCGTCGTACAGTCTGGCCCCATCAGAAATCAGCGCTGAGACGGTGAGACTGGAAACGTAGACTCCATCGGCTTCGGAACCGGCTTTGGCTTGCGCTGTGCGAAGTTGTCCTTCGACGATGCGGTCGCGTGTGATGGACGGGCTGTCCTGGAAAAACTTGGTGGGGGTGGTATCCACGCCTGCGGCGGTGGTTTGGACCGCGGCCTGTGCCAGCACGTACCCCGTGTTCAGATCCGTCAGGGACAGGTTGATACGAAAACGCGCGTCTGTGCTGTTTGCTTGTTGTGCAAGTGGTGATAGCACGGCTGCCAGCAGAAAACGGCCATTGGGTACACCACTTGCCGTTATTCCGGCACCAGCCAATGCAGACACATCAAACTGGGGAAACCGGGCTGTAGCGCGTCCCAGTAGCCGCGCATCGAGCACGCGGGTGGCCAGCGTCTGCTGCCCGGTGATGCTGTCAAGGGCCACGTCTACGACGATTTTGATCTTGGGTGGAACCTCACGTTGCAGCACTGCTTCGACGGCACTTTTGGCGGGTGGCTGGAATTCCGGCAGGCGTTGCGCCTGCACAAGCAAGTCATCTACCGCGTAGTCAATCGCGGTATCAAAAGCCACTGCTGCACTGGGTGCTGCGGGTCGTTCCGGTAACGCCGGTGGGGGAGCGGCGCAGGAGACCAGAAGGCCAGCCATGCCGACGACAAGAACCAGGGATCGCAGGTACGCAAGGGCGCAGAGAGAGGGCGGTAGTCCCGATTTCATTGGCATGAGGTCACCATTTCGTGTTGTTCCTGGGGGGTTAAAGGTTCACCCGAGCCGGCTCTTTGAAGCAGGCTCGTGCACCGCGGATTCGATACAGCAGTGTCCGTATGGGGTTTTCCAGTCTTTTCGGTTCTTGCCGGGGGAGACTTTTTTATCTGCATCGGGAATGTTTCAGCCCCCGGTGCGACCTTTGGTGAGGCTGGTGGCAATGCTGCTGTCGCTGAAGCCGGCGTGCTGGGGATGTTGACGGATGTCGCAGGCATAGCAGATGGCTCCGGTTGCGCGACCACTGGCGCACGCGGCGTTGCAACCGTGTCCTGTGACCTGGTCCGCTCCAGCGTTCCAACGTCCAGCCAGGCACCGCCGAGCATGACAAGACCGACAACAAATGACAACCACGTTACCGGCTTGTGCTGCAATAGGTTCGCCAGGCGTACGTGCCGCCTGGAAAACAACCGCCCGGGCGGCCTTGAAAACCACCACGCTGCGAGCCCCATCAAAAGCGACAGCATCAGGAGACCAACGCCGGTATATTCCAGCGCACGGGTGGGGTCGGCGATTTTGCCAATGTTGCTGATGTAAAACGTGATCGAAAACAGCAACGCATTGACTGGAATGAACCATTGGCGGATAAAGTCGTTGGTCTGTGAGAATCCGCTAGGCTTGGGCGTTGGTAGCTCTGTAACCGCCGGTTTCTTGCCAAACATGTGAAGTACTTCCAGCGCCAGTTTTTCGAACGGCACCTGAATGAAGTTCAGTGCGAACAACTCATACGATCGACCATGCTTGTCATCTCCCGATCCCGAGACGGAAAACAGTCGGGCATAGTCGGTATCGAGATGGTCGAATGCATCAAAAAAGCTGCGTGAGGCCAGAATTTGCCCTGGCGCAGCGAGATCCTGAATGCGTTTTGCTGCATTGATTCCGTCGCCCACATAGTTTGTGCGCCCTTCCACGTCGGGGACTTCTTTCACGGTGCCGATGTGTAAACCCACCCGCAATCGCAGGCGCGGAAGCGCATCGACTTCGTTGCCCTGACCACATGATTGCCATAGCGCGAGCGCCGTATATAGCGCGAGTTCCGGGGTTCCCCAAAATGCGACATAGCAGCCATCGCCCGTATCGCGTAGAAGATATTCGACTGCCGGAATGGGCGCCAGCGCAGTATTGAGTCGCTCGATCAGAACCGCCTTGATCTGATGTTGCGCAGTGGTCGACTCCTTGGAGAAAGCCACCAGATCCATGAACAGGAAGCTGACAAGCTGGGTACGCACATGAACGGGACTAGACACAGAATCCAACCTTTGTACAAGGACTGCGGCGCGAACCGAGGGCGGTGCAGAAATGAGTCGACTTGCCTCTAAGTCTATTCCAAGTCAGGGCGAGCCCTTTATCAACTGCTGCGCAAACACCTTGAAGCCGCGCAGCATCATCTCGATTGCCACCGACACCAGCACCAGTCCCATCAGGCGCTCCATCGCAACCACCAGGCGCGTGCCGATGACACGCTGAACCCGCTCGGCCGATACCAGCACAACGGCACTTACGAGCATGGTGACGCACAGCGCGCCGATCCATTCCATGCGCCGTTCCGGCTGTTGTGACACCAGCAACAGCACCGTGGCCAGCGCCGAGGGGCCGGCAATGGCCGGCACCGCGAGCGGCACGATCAGGGGCTCTGCGACGAGCTCTTCGACATGGCTGGCCGGGGGCGGAAACACCATGCGCAGGGCAATCAGAAACAAAATCACACCACCACCAATCTGCAGGGATAACTCGCTGAGGTTCATCACCCGCAGGAAACTCTCACCAACAAACATGAAGGTCAGCAACAGTGCAAACGCGATCAGGATTTCCCGCAGGATGACGCGCGCGCGACGCTCTGGTGCCACATGCTTGAGCGCGTTGGCGAAGATCGGGATATTGCCTATTGGGTCGGTAATGAGTACCAGAAGAATGGTGGCCGAAAGAAAGGTGTAGTGCATCATGTCCAGGAGCCGTCCGCGTGCCTGTTACTTCACTGCCGCTGGCAGGGGTTTCACCGCGCCGCAGTCTGCTTTCAGCCAACGCCCTGAAGACTGCATTTCCGTTTTTTGCGCGTTCACCCTGGTGACCATTGTTGTGCTGTAGGCCTCGGGGCTGGTGAACGTGAACTGTCCTTCCCCACTGCTGGGTGGTTTGGTGCAGACAAATGAGAATTTCATCGTATTTCCGCTACGCTGGCCGTAGGTGTGTTTGCAGTCGCCCTGCTGACTCGGCATGTCGTTACGGTCGACCATCTCCTTGGTCATGCAGATTTTCATGGTGAGGCCGCCACCGGCTCCCGCGCCAAGTTGCACACCCTGCTGGGCCATCATGGTTTCCATCATCTTGCGCTGCTCCGGGGGCAGATTTTGCAGCTCTTTCATTGCCTTGGCCATTTCGTCATTCTTCGGCCCACCGCCGCCCTGCATCTGGGTGGCTATTTCCCAGAGGCCTGGTTTGAGATTCTGGGCATGGGCTGCAACAGAGCAAAGAACAAGCAGCACGGCAACGGTTTGATGTGATGATTTCATGACTTCCCTTCCGACTTGACAAGTGGACGCCGCGTCACTTTACACCGGTGTTGCCCCGTTGTGGTGTAAGCTGTGTGCGACAGTGATCCTCTTAGCCTTTTTGGAGACACCATGAGCGATGCAGACAATGCAGGTTTCGGCAAGTTCGTGCCCGGTTTTGATTTTCTACAGAATCTCGCCAAGGGTGCAACCACCAATATTCCGCAAATGCCCAACCTGAGCAACTGGGTGGCACCGACCCTGAATGTGGAAGAACTGGAAAAGCGCATCGACGAACTCAAAGCGGTGCATTTCTGGCTGGAGCAAAACTCGCGGGCCCTGGGCGCCACCATCCAGGCGCTGGAGGTGCAGAAGATGACCCTGGCTACGCTCAAGGGCATGAACTTCAATATTGGTGATGTTGCCAACGCACTCAAACTCAAAGCGGCAGATTCGGTCTACTCGGGCGTCAAGAGCGTGACCGAGAAAGCCGCCAGCACGGCCAAAACCATTTCTGACGTTGCCACTGGCCACAAGTCGCCACCCAAAGAGTCCAAGACTGCCAAGGCAACATCCACCGTAGCGGGTCTGGTAGACCCTCTGAATCTGTGGGGTTCGCTGACCCAGCAGTTCCAGCAGATCGCTGCGAATGCCATGAAGGAAGCCACCACCAAGACAGCAGTGGATGTGACCAAAAACATGGCCACCGGGTTGGCCAAAGAGGCTGTCAAGTCGGCCAAGGCCACGGCCAAGCGCAGTTCTGCCGGCGGTCGCAGTACGGCCAAGAAGGCATCGTCCAGCCGTTGAGCCTGTTTCCCTGCGCACACGCCATGGCCCCGCAGTGGCCGATGGCCGCTGCATTGGTGCTGGCGCAGTTGCGCGCGCAAATGACCTCGGGCAGCTATGCCAGAGCCCCCACCCTGGGGCTGCTCTATATCACCGACCACTTTGCACAGGCCGCCCCCGAAATTCTTGAATACCTGCAGGCCGAGTTGCCGCTGGTGACGGACTGGTCGGGCAGCGTCGGTGTCGGCATCGTTGCCAGTAATGTGGAGTATTGGGACGAACCCGCGCTGGCGCTGATGCTGCTGGACATTCCCCCCGATCAATATCGTGTGTTCTCCGGCGTGGCGCCGCTGGGCCTGGGGTTTGACGCCCACACAGCCTTGGTCCATGCCGATGGCCAGACGCTGGATCTGGCCGGCCTGATCGAAGAAATGGCAGACCGCACCGACGCGGGCTATGTATTCGGTGGCGTCGCGTCCAGCCGGGCAACCAGTGTGCACTTTGCGGTTGGCGGCAACGGCAACATCAGCGGACAGGGCGCTGCCAGCGGCGTTTTCAGCGGCGGCTTGAGTGGCGTGGCATTTGGTGCTGACGTGCCCCTGGTGTCGCGTGTGACGCAGGGCTGCACGCCGGTGTCGCGCGTCCACACCGTCACCGCGTCGGACCAGAATGTGGTGGTGGAGCTCGATGGTGTGGCTGCGCTCGACGCCATGCTGGACGACCTGCACATTTCCCTGGACCAGCCGCGCGAAGCACTGGAAGTGGTGCGCGCCACCTTGGTCGGCTTGCAGCAGTCCAGAGCCCGTGCCGGGGATACGTCGACCATCAAACGCACCGGGAATTTTGGCGACGATGTGGTGGTGCGCCACATCATCGGACTCGATCCTGCGCGCCGCGGCGTTGCCGTGACCGATCGGGTTGAAAAAGGCGATGAGCTGGTGTTTTGCCGCCGCAATGTGCAGGCTGCGCGGGCCGACCTCACCCGCATCTGCTCTGAACTGCGTGAGGAACTGGCGTCTTCCGAGGGCGGGACGGATAAAACCATCGTCGGTGCCATTTACGTGAGTTGCACCGGGCGTGGCGGTGCTCACTTTGGCGGCCCCAGCGCAGAAATGCACATCGTGCGCCGGGCCCTGGGCGACGTTCCCCTGGTGGGTTTTTTCGCCGCTGGCGAGATCGCCCGCAACCACCTCTACGGCTACACCGGTGTGCTGACCATTTTTACAAGCAAATAGTGCCTGCAGCGCCCGTAAATAAAGCGTGGGAAGCTACAAACGTTGTAGCAGTTTCGGGCTAGATGCCTCGCACGCGGTCAGCGTGAAATTGCACTATATAAGCGCCAAAGCGCCCGGCGTCGAGTGCATCGCGAATCTCCTGCATCAGGTTCAGGTAGTAATGCAGGTTGTGGATCGACGCCAGCATGGGGCCAAGCATCTCGCCGCACCGGTCGAGGTGGTGCAGGTACGCCCTGCTAAACCCTTCGCGCCCCCCGTCCGCCCAGGCCACACCCGAGCTGCCGGCGCAGGCGTGGCAGGTGCAGGTCACATCCAACGGTTGGGGGTCGGCCTTGTGGCGAGCATTGCGAATTTTCAGGTCGCCGTAACGCGAGAACAGCGTGCCGTTGCGGGCATTGCGTGTGGGCATGACGCAGTCGAACATGTCGATACCGTTCTGCACCCCCGCAATCAGGTCTTCGGGCGTGCCGACCCCCATCAGGTAGTGCGGTTTGTGCCTGGGTAATTTGGGGCCGATGTGTTGCAGGACGCGCATCATGTCAGCCTTGGGCTCACCCACCGACAGGCCGCCCACCGCAATGCCGGGGAAGTCCAGCGCTTCCAGGCCGTCCAGCGATTCGTCGCGCAGATGCTCGTGCATGCCGCCTTGCACGATGCCAAACAGGGCGTTCGGGTTATCCAGTCTTGCAAATTCGTCTTTGCAGCGTGCTGCCCATCGCAGGCTGAGCTCCATGGAGCTGCGCGCCTCGCGCTCGGTGGTCACCTGCCCCTTGGTCTTGGGCTCCACGGAAAGATAGGGCGTGCACTCGTCAAACTGCATCACGATGTCGGAGTTCAGCGTGGTCTGTATCTGCATGCTGATTTCGGGGGTGAGAAACAGCTTGTCGCCATTGACGGGCGACGCAAACTTCACGCCCTCTTCGGAGATTTTGCGCATGTTGCCCAGACTCCAGACCTGAAAGCCGCCCGAGTCGGTGAGGATGGGCTTGTCCCATTTCTCAAATGCATGCAAGCCGCCAAACTGCTGCACCACGTCCAGCCCCGGGCGCATCCACAGGTGAAAGGTGTTGCCCAGAATGATCTGGGCGCCCATCTCGTGCAGGCTGCGCGGCATCACACCCTTGACCGTGCCGTAGGTGCCCACGGGCATGAAGATGGGCGTTTCCACCACGCCGTGGTTGAGGGTCAGGCGGCCGCGGCGGGCGTGGCTGCCCAGATAAGCGCCATCGGGGGTGGCAGGATCGGTGGCGAGGAGGTTAAATGTGAGCATTGTCGAATTTTACTTTTCTGTTTGCTTGGGAATATACTTTGCTTTACTTTCAAAAAGTAAGGAGATGGCGAATGGATACAGTCGAAGCAGTAGTTTCCAGCAAGGGGCAGGTGACCCTGCCGGTCGCCATGCGCAACAAGCTTGGCATCCAACCAGGCTCGCATATTCACTTTGAATTGCGAGGCAAGGAGTTGGTGATCAAACCGGAAGTTCCGATGAGTTCCTACTACGGCATGCTCAAAGGGTACGACCTGGGTGACATTGAGCCTGAAAAAGAACCGGATCGGGAGTTCGAATGAATGTTGTGGATTCATCGGGTTGGATAGAGTTTTTTAAGGCAGGTGCCAATGGACCACTGTTCAAACCTGTGATCGAAGAGCGCAACTTGTTACTGGTGCCTACGATTGCTTTGTTTGAAGTTCACAAGGTGCTGAGCCGCAGCTTGCCGCAAGCCCTGCTGAACCAATGCCTGGACGTAATGCGTCTGGGTCGCGTGCTGGACCTGACCGATGCGCGCGCGATTGCAGCCTCCCAGGTGGCGCGCCGACATAAACTGGCAATGGCCGATGCCGCCATGTACGCCATCGCCCAGGAAATGAAGGCCACGTTCTGGACGCAGGATGTGGACTACGACGGTTTGAGCGGCGTGCGTTATCTCCCCAAAATGTGAACGAAAAACCATGACAACGACAACCCACTGGACCCTGGCCGCGCGTGCGGCAAAGATGAACCCTTCGGTGATCCGCGAGATCCTCAAAGTGACGGAGCGGCCCGGCATCATCAGCTTTGCTGGTGGCTTGCCGTCGAGCAAGACCTTTCCGGTGGCCGAGTTTGAGGCGGCGTGCGCCAAGGTGCTGCACGATGACCCGGCTGGGGCACTCCAGTACGCGGCCAGCGAGGGCTATGGACCGTTGCGTGAACTGGTCGCGTCGCAGTTGCCGTGGAAGGTGGACCCCGCGCAGGTGCTCATCACCACCGGTTCGCAGCAGGGTCTGGATCTGGTGGCCAAAGTGCTGATCGATGCGGGCAGCCGCGTGCTGGTGGAGTCGCCTACCTACCTGGGTGCGGTGATGGCCTTCACGCCCATGGAGCCCGATGTCGTGAGCGTCGCCAGCGACGACGAGGGCGTGGACGTTGCCGACCTTGAGAGCAAAACAGACGGTGCCCGCTTTCTGTATGTGCTGCCCAATTTCCAGAATCCCACGGGCCGCACCATGAGCGAGGCACGCCGCGTGGCACTGAGCGCGCATGCTGCGCGTACCGGCTTGCCCTTGATGGAAGACAACCCTTATGGCGACCTGTGGTTCGATGCGCCGCCGCCTGCGCCACTGACCGCGCGCAACCCGGAAGGTGGCATTTATCTGGGGTCGTTCTCCAAGGTGCTTGCACCGGGTTTGCGCATGGGGTTTGTGGTGGCACCCAAGGCGGTCTACCCCAAACTGCTGCAAGCCAAACAGGCGGCAGATCTGCACAGCCCCGGTTTCAACCAGCGGCTGATTTTTGAAGTGATGCAGGGCGGCTTCCTGGACCGCCACGTGCCCAAGATTCGTGCACTCTACAAAGCGCAGCGTGACGCCATGCTGCAGGCCCTGGCGCAGCACTTCCCGAATGCGGATACGCAGCGTGAAACTTCACTGACCTGGAACACACCTGCAGGAGGGATGTTTCTGTGGGCTCGATTGCCGGCTGGCATGGATGCGGTAGCACTGCTGCCGCATGCCGTGGACAAAGGGGTGGCTTTTGTGCCGGGTGCACCGTTTTACGCAGGCGGTGGCGATCCGCGCACGATGCGGTTGTCCTTTGTCACGCCCAGTGTGGAAGAGATCCAGCGTGGCGTTGCGGCACTGGCGCAGGCGATCCAAGAGCAGCGAAAAGTCGGCCCATAGTGTGCCTGGGTGCTTGGTGCGTCCGAGCGACGCGCTACCAGGATGCCAAGGCGCGCAGCAATGTCGCTTTGATATCCTCATTGGCGAAGCTGGCTTCGATGGAAGTTCTGGCGACTGCCTTGGTGACCGCATCGGTCCAGCCGAAAGCCTGCCGACACAGAGCATATTCCCCGACCAGAGTGGCGTTAAGCAAAGCTGGATCGTCGGTGTTGACGCTGACGCGCACGCCCGCCAGACGCAGTTGCTCGATGGGGTGCTCCTGTATGGATGGGTATACGTTCAGGACGAGGTTCGATGTGGGGCAGATGCCCAAAGGAATCTGACGGTCAGCCAGCATGCGGACCAAGGCAGAGTCCTCGATGGCTCTGACACCATGGTCAATGCGGTCGGCACCCAGCACATCCACGGCATCCCAGACACCTTCGGGTCCGCTGGACTCGCCCGCATGGACCGTGCGGCGCAGGCCCGCGGCACCAGCCTGGCGAAAGGCTTGCGCAAATCGGGGGCCAGTTCGACCCGCTGTGGCCTCATTGCCATCCACCGACAACGCCACGATCCGCGGGTGGCGCATGGCGATCAAGGTGTCGACCAACTCTGTGGCAGCGGCGGCAGATTGTGTACGCAGCAGGCTGACACACAAGCCCACGCGGGGCAGACCATCCTGTTCGGCTTGCGTAAAGCCCGCATCAATCGCCTCCAGCATGGCACCAAAACGCCCGTGCCAGGCGTGCCAATGGGTGGGGTTAAAGATGACATCCGCGTAACCCGTTCCACTGTCAGCCAGCCGCTGGCTCAGACCGTAGCTCAGTTGCACCAGGCGGTCGGTGGTGGACGCCAAGCCGCATGCCAAATCCAGAAACTCAAGAAAATCGGGCAGACCAGAAAACTTGAACAGGTCTTCCGCGGGCCGGGGCAATGCCACGCCTTCCAACTTGGCCCATTGCACGATCACATCGGCGTCGAAGCTTCCTTCCAGATGCAGATGCACCTCGGCCTTGGGCAGGCTTTTCAAGCGATTCGTCTCCAGGGTGGGCTGCAATGCATTCATGGCGTGTTTTCCTTTACACGGGTTGGTGCGCTGCCCGTTGCAGCAGCATCGCATCGCCGTAACTGAAGAACCGGTACTCCCGCGCAATCGCTGCTTGGTACAACGCCTTGATGTGCTCGTAGCCGGCAAAGGCACTCACCAGCATCATCAGGCTGGATTTGGGCAAGTGGAAGTTGGTGATGAGCAGGTCGACCACTTGAAACTGGAATCCGGGGGTGATGAAGATGTTAGTGTCTCCCGAAAAAGGGGTCGGAGCGGGCAATGGGGTCGGATCACCGCCCGCAAAGCGGGGGTGTGCTCTGACCCCGTCTTCCGTGGCCGCATTTTCGAGAGCCCAGCTCTCCAGTGTCCGAACAGTGGTCGTGCCTACCGCCACAACACGTCCTTTGCGTGCCCTGCATTCGGCAATCGCCTGCTGCGTGGCAATCGGCACGGTACACCACTCGCTGTGCATCTGGTGCTCGGCCAGGTTCTCGGTCTTGACAGGCTGAAACGTCCCTGCGCCCACGTGCAGCGTCACATAAGCGCGTTGCACTCCCAGGGTGTCGAGTCGTGCCAGCAAGGCTTCATCAAAATGCAGTGCAGCGGTGGGCGCGGCGACGGCCCCCGGATGGGCCGCAAAAACGGTCTGATAGCGCTGTGCGTCCTCGGGGGAATCGGTGTGGGTGATGTAGGGCGGTAGCGGCACGTGGCCGTGGCGCTCCATCAGGGTGTAGGGGTCGTCTCCTGCATCGTTGCAGAGGACAAACCGAAACAGCGGACCGTCGGCGTCGGGCCAGCGTCCCAGCAACGTGGCGCTCAGGCCATCGCTGTGACCCGCCGAGCACACCAGTTTCAGCGTGGCCCCCACCTCGGGCTTCTTGCTGACCCGCATGTGCGCGGCCACCTGGTTACCGCCCAGCACACGTTCGACCAGCAGTTCCACCTTGCCGCCGGTCGATTTCTCGCCAAACAGGCGCGCGTTGATGACCTTGGTGTCGTTAAACACCACCAGATCGCCCGGTTGCAGCAGCGACGGCAACTCGCGAAAAATCCGATCGATTGGTGGATTGGAGCGACCATCGAGCAAGCGGGATGCCGAGCGCTCAGACGCCGGATGCTGCGCTATCAGGTGCTCGGGCAGCGCAAAATCAAAGTCACTCAGCCTATAAGTGTCCAGACTACTCAATCTTGGCACCCGAGGCTTGGACAATGCCTTTCCACTTGGCGTAGTCGGTCTTGAGCAGGTTGGCAAATGCCTCCGGCTTCATGGCCTGTGGCTCTGCACCCTGCGCCAGGATGGCGGCTTTGACATCGGCGCTGGCCAGCAACTCGTTGACCTTGGCGTTCACCGTGTTCACGATCGCAGCGGGGGTGCCAGCGGGCATGAACAGACCGTACCAGGTGGCGACATCAAAATCCTTGTAGCCGGACTCCGCCACGGTGGGGACATCGGGTATGGAGCTACTGCGTGCAATGGAGGTGACTGCCAGGGCGCGCAATTTGCCGGCCTTGATCTGGGCAATGGCAGAGGGGAGCGACGACACCAACAGGTCCACGTTGCCTGCCAGTGCATCCATCAAGGCTGGGTTGGAACCCTTATAGGGAATATGGCGGACCTGAATGTTGGCCGCCTTCTCGAACAGGTTTCCGGCCAGATGGATGGTGGTGCCGTTACCGGGTGAGCCGTAGGTGATGGTGTCCGGCGCGGCGCGTGCGGCGTTGACCACATCGGCCAGGGTCTTGAAGCGCGAGTTGGCGGCGGTGGCAATCACCACGGGTGTGTAGGCCACATGGGCTACCGCGACCAGGTCTTTGGTGGGGTCCCAGGGCAGGTTGCCGTACAGCCAGGGGCCGACCACCAGGTTGTCCTTTTGCCCCATCACCATGTCGTAGCCGCTGGGGGCAGCTTTTACCGCCTCGGTGATACCGATGGTCCCACCTGCACCTGCCTTGTTGTCGGGCACCACATTCCAGTGCGCAACCTCGGTCAGTTTGTTGGCGACCAGGCGCGAAAGTATGTCGGTGCCGCCGCCGGGTGGAAAGGGCACGATCAGGCGGATAGGCTTTGCGGGATAGGGTGCTGTAGTTTGGGCGCTGGCCGTGCCGATGACTGACAGGAATACCGCGGCGGTGACAAAAAATGCAGAAAGCTTTTTGATCATGGTGGGTGAAGTTGGATGGGTGTACACCACGGGAAAACCCGTTGAAGGAGCTGCGAGTTTAGCAACCAAAGCCGGAGCACAATCGGGCCATGTCGCCCAGTTCAGCCACTCCATCCAATACGTTGCCCAGCACGGCTGCTGGCAAGGGTCCGGTGGAAAAGGCGTTGGCCAAGCTGGGCCTGGTGCGCGATATTGATCTTGCCCTGCACCTGCCGTTGCGCTACGAGGATGAAACCCGCATCAGCAAACTGCGCGATGCCCGTGAGGGCGACACGCTGCAGATTGAAGCAGTGGTGACGCATTGCGAAGTGAGTTTTCGACCGCGTCGGCAATTGGTGGTGACGGTGGATGATGGTACCGACACCTGCACCCTGCGCTTTTTCAATTTCTACCCATCACAGCAAAAGGCGCTGGCGGTGGGCTGCCGCATCCGTGCGCGCGGCGAAGTCAAAGGAGGGTTTCTGGGTTGGACCATGCTGCACCCCGCGTTTCGCAGCGCCAGCGGCGAATTGCCCAAGTCGCTCACGCCGATTTACCCCACGGTGGCGGGGTTGGCGCAGCCAACGTTGCGCAAGGCGGTATTGGCGGGGTTGGCACAGGCCGATTTGTCCGATACGTTTTCTCCAGGAGATTTAAGGCAAATCAACCCGCAGGCCTTGTGGACACTGCGTGACGCGCTATTGTTTTTGCACCATCCCAAGCCCGACGTAGCCCTTGCCACGCTGGCGGACCAGAGTCACCCGGCGTGGCAACGGCTCAAGGCGGAGGAGTTGCTCGCCCAGCAGATCTCACAGTTGCGTTCGCGCCGACTGCGTGCCCACTTGCGCGCGCCGGTGTTGCGGCTGGCGGTTGTGGAAGAGGTTGATCTGGCAACAGATTCGACCGACCCGGTGCTGCTGCCGCTCTACGAGGGACTGTTGGCCAAGCTCCCTTTTGCGCTGACGGCAGCCCAGTTGCGCGTGGTAGAGGAGATTGCCCGCGACATGGCGCGCCTGGTTCCCATGCACCGCTTGTTGCAGGGCGATGTTGGGGCAGGAAAGACGGTGGTGGCTGCGTTGGCCGCGACCATCTGCATCGATGCCGGATGGCAATGCGCACTGATGGCGCCTACGGAAATTCTGGCTGAGCAGCACTTTCGCAAACTCATTGGCTGGCTCGAGCCGCTGGGGGTGACCACCGCCTGGCTGACCGGCAACCAGAAGGCGAAAGAGCGCCGTGACATGCTGGCCATGATCGAAAGCGGCGAGGCGCAATTGGTCGTGGGCACCCATGCCGTAATTCAGGAGAAAGTGCACTTCAAGAACCTGGCGCTGGCGATCATCGACGAGCAGCACCGTTTCGGCGTAGCGCAGCGCCTGGCATTGCGCAGCAAGTTGCGCCACGAGGGCATGGAGCCGCATTTGCTGATGATGACGGCCACGCCCATTCCGCGCACGCTGGCGATGAGTTACTACGCTGACCTGGATGTGTCGACAATTGACGAACTCCCGCCTGGGCGCACCCCCGTGGTGACCAAGCTGGTGAACGAAGCACGGCGCAGCGAGGTGGTGGAGCGCATCCGCCAGCAGATTGCACTGGGTCGACAGGTATATTGGGTGTGCCCGCTGATCGAGGAGAGCGAGGCGCTGGACCTGACCAACGCCACCCAGACCCATACAGAGCTTGCCGCTGCGCTGGCCGATGTGTGTGACTCAATCGGCGCGCCCGCACAGGTGGGCCTCTTGCACTCCCGTATGGCCAGCGAAGAAAAGAAGGCCGTGATGGCGGAGTTCGTGCAGGGACGCATGGCCGTGCTTGTGAGCACCACGGTGATTGAAGTGGGCGTGGATGTGCCCAACGCGTCGCTCATGGTGATCGAGCATGCCGAGCGTTTTGGGCTGTCGCAGTTGCACCAGTTGCGTGGCCGGGTAGGGCGCGGGGCGGCCGCGTCAGCGTGCGTTCTGCTGTATTCCACAGGGGACGGCGGTCGTCTGGGTGAAACCGCGCGTGAGCGCCTCAAGGCTATGGTAGAGACCAGTGACGGCTTCGAAATTGCCCGGCGTGATCTGGAAATCCGGGGTCCAGGCGAGTTTCTGGGGGCGCGCCAAAGCGGCGAAGCCATGTTGCGCTTTGCCGACTTGGGCGTCGATACCGCACTGCTGGACTGGGCGCGTCGCGAAGCCCACGTGCTGCTGGACCACCACCCGCTGCTGGCCGAAAAGCACGTCGCGCGCTGGTTGGGTGGAAAATCCGAGTTTTTGAAGGCATGACGGGGGTGGAGTCAGTGGGAACAATGCAGGTCGTGTGGTGGGCGCTGATCGCGGCACTGGTGATTGGTGGGGGCATTTATGCCTACATGGAATACCACGCCTACCTTCTGCGGACCGATGTGGCGACTTTGCCCACCGGCGTGCGCTTTACCGCGCAGGGGCTTGTCGTGGAGTCGCACAACGCGAGCCGGGAAGTGGTCGTGCAAACCCACCACGGAAGCTATACCCACCAGAAGTCCCCCGACGCGCAGCCACAGCAGCAGACGGGCAGTCTGACCGCCACCTTTGCAGCGGTGGGTCTCAAGATATCGACATCCCGAGTGGTGATCAAGCCTGACGGTGGCGGTCCGCCGGTTGACACGGGGTTCAACACGATTGTGTTTCAATCGTCCGACGACTTGGCGTGCCGCGCTGAAGGGCGCCCTCCCGGCGAGACGTCAAGCGTGCGAATTGATCATGTCCCCGACGCCATTGCACACGACTTCCAGAGTTACGCCAATCGCTTGCTGCTGTGGGTAGACAAGCTCGAGCACAACGTTCGGATTGATGTCGAGAAGCGCCGCAAGGAAGAGGAAGAGCGCGAGCGCGCGGAGGCGCAGGCAGCCAAAGCCAGGAAGAATGCGCCGGCGGCCTTGACCGAAGCCGAGCGCGAAGCCAAGGCGGCAGCGCAAATCGAGGTCTGGCGGGACAAGGCACGTTTCAAGGGCAGTTCATCCGAGATGAGCATCGACGCCAATGGCGATATCGTCTGGTTCATCGATCTGCATCCCACGGGTCGCGCCATCCTGCACGCAAACAAGCGCACCTTCCACGGTAGTCTGGAAGGTGCCAAAGTGACTGCGCTCACGGGCGAGCTCGAGATTGGTGTGCGAGATGACTACTGGACAGAAGACGACCCGCAGTTGCTCAAATTCCGGATTCTGTCTGGCACCACACCCGAGAGCCGCCTGGCATGGAAGGAGCGTCTGGAGATACTGATCCGGGGCCTGCATTAGCATTGGCGCCTGCGACAATAGCGCCATGACGCTTACCGAACTCAAATACATAGTCGCTGTCGCGCGCGAACGGCACTTTGGCAAGGCCGCCGAGGCCTGTTTTGTGTCGCAGCCCACCCTGTCAGTGGCCGTGAAAAAGCTCGAGGAGGAACTCGACGTCAAGCTGTTCGAGCGCAGCGCCAATGAAGTGACGGTGACGGCGCTGGGTGAAGAGATCGTGCGCCAGGCACAAAGCGTGCTGGAGCAGGCGGCCAACATCAAGGACATTGCCAAGCGCGGCAAAGATCCGCTGGCCGGGTCCCTCAAGCTGGGTGTGATCTACACCATAGCACCCTACCTGCTGCCGGATCTTGTGCACCAGATCATCAAGCGCACGCCGCAGATGCCGCTGATGCTGCAGGAAAACTTCACCGTCAAGTTGCTGGAAATGTTGCGCACCGGAGAGATCGACTGCGCCATTTTGGCTGAGCCTTTCCCCGACGCCGGGCTGGCAGTCGCACCACTGTACGACGAGCCGTTCTTTGCTGCGGTGCCGATGAACCATCCGCTGGCAATGCAGGACAGTGTGACTACGGCGGCGCTAAAAAAGGAAACCATGCTGTTGCTTGGCAATGGCCATTGTTTTCGTGACCACGTGCTCGAAGTCTGCCCGGAGTTTGCGCGTTTCTCCAGTGACGCCGAAGGCATTCGGCGCAGTTTTGAAGGCTCTTCCCTGGAGACCATCAAGCACATGGTGGCCGCCGGCATGGGCATCACCCTGGTGCCCCGCCTGAGCGTACCCAAGCAGGCGCTGGCAGCCAAACCCAAGCGCGGAGAGGAGGTTCACGTCAAGTACCTGGCGGTGCACGATGGCCCCAAAGGTGAGCCGCCGATGCGCCGTATCGTGCTGGTATGGCGACGCAGCTTCACGCGCTACGAGGCCATCGCCGCGCTGCGCAATGCGGTGGTTGCCTGCGAGCTGCCCGGGGTCACCCGGCTTTCATAAGAATAGGGCCGTTTACGCAGGCGGGGTCTGCGCAAGCAGCTACTGAAACCATAGCATTTCCGTGCCAATCAAACTTTCGTTGTACCTGGATCTGATTCGCTGGAACCGGCCCGCTGGCTGGTTGCTGCTGTTGTGGCCCACTCTCAGCGCGCTGTGGATCGCGGCAGGTGGCTTTCCCGGCTGGCACCTGGTGTTGGTCTTTACGCTGGGAACGATTCTGATGCGCAGCGCAGGGTGCTGTATCAACGATGTGGCCGACCGCGACTTCGACCGGCATGTGAAACGCACGGCACAGCGGCCCGTTACCAGTGGGCGTATCAGCACGAAGGAGGCACTGGTTGTGGGTGCTGTGCTGGCGCTGACGGCCTTTGGGTTGGTGCTGACAACCAACCGCGCAACCATCGCCTGGTCGTTCGCTGCGCTGGCGGTTACTCTGGTGTATCCCTATGCCAAACGTTTTGTCTCGATGCCGCAGGCGGTGCTAGGGGTGGCTTTCAGCTTCGGCATCCCCATGGCCTTTGCCGCGGTCACGGGTGAGGTGCCGCTGCTGGCATGGGGACTGTTGTTGGGAAATCTGTTTTGGGTACTGGCCTATGACACTGAGTACGCCATGGTCGACCGCGACGACGATCTTCGGATCGGCATGAAAACGTCTGCTATCACGCTGGGGCGCTGGGACGTACCGGCAATCCTGCTGTTTTATGCACTGTATCTTGCGTTGTGGAGCTGGTTGCTGGCGCCCATAGTCGCCTCGCCGTGGTGGTGGGTTGGAGTGGTGCTCGCCTGTGCACAGGTGGTGTGGCACGGCATGCTCATCCGCACACGTACGCGAGACGGATGCTTCAAGGCGTTCCGCCTTAACCATTGGGTGGGCCTAGCCGTGTTTGCAGGCATTGTTGCCGGTCTTGTGCGCTAGGAGGCTGGGTGGCAGGGCGCTCTGCTCCGTGTCCCCCGCCCGCTGCGCGGGCTCCTCCTTGACCTACGCAGAACGCCCTGCCACCCAACCTCCTGACAAAGTTGGGTCGGGCTACATCAAACTGCAATCCGGAAAGGATTACTTGGCGCTGAGGCACTCTTTCATGAATTTCTTGCGCTCATCGCCCTTGAGGTCCTTGGTCTTGGCGTCTGCATTGCAGGTCTTCATCTTGTTTTGCTGTGCTGTGCCGCCACCTTCGGCTTCGGCTGGTTTGGCGCTCAGGCACTCTTTCATGAACGCTTTGCGCTCGTCACCCTTGAGGTCTTTGGTTTTCGCATCGGCATTGCAGGTTTTCATCTTGCCTTGTTGGGCCGTGTTGCCATCGGCAGCGTAAGCGGTGCAAAGGGACATGGAAAGGCCCAAAGCGGCCAGAGTGAGTAGTTTTTTCATCGGAAGTCCTGAAAGTTAAATGGCTTGGGATGCCATTGTTGCAAAAGAAAAGTAGCAGGGGATTCGAGCACAGAACGCAGTGCATGGCAATGCGGTTGACCCGAAGCAATTACTTGGCCCCCACGCCCCCCGTAAAATCCTCCGATGCATTTTGTAAAACTTGAACTACTCGAAGCCCTCGCCGCTTCTCTTGAGGCTTTGTCCCCCGGCGCGGGGGCCAAAGCGGCGTTTGAATCGCCCAAGGTTGCCGCCCATGGCGACCTGGCCACCACCGCTGCGATGCAACTGGCCAAGCCCCTGAAGATGAATCCTCGCCAGCTCGCAGAGAAATTGCGCACCGATTTGCTGGAAACGACGAGTTTCCAGAAGTGGGTGGACGCCATCGAAATCGCTGGCCCTGGGTTCATCAATTTCCGTCTCAAGCCTGCGGCCAAGCAGCAAGTGGTCCGCGAGGTGTTGCAGCAGGGCGCGAAGTTTGGTGTGCAGCCGCCCAATGGCAAACGTGTGTTGGTGGAGTTTGTGTCGGCCAATCCGACCGGTCCGTTGCATGTTGGCCATGCCCGCCAGGGCGCGCTAGGCGATACCATTTGCTCCCTGTTCCAGACCCAGGGCTGGGACGTCTACCGCGAGTTCTATTACAACGACGCAGGGGTGCAGATCGCCACCCTGGCACAGTGCACCCAGTTGCGCGCCAAGGGCATCCACCCGGGCCATGCGCTGTGGCCCGAGTCAGCCTACAACGGGGACTACATCGCCGACATCGCCACCGATTTCCTGGCCTGCAAGACCGTGAAGGCCGACGACCGGGAAGTGACTTCTACCGGCAACGTGGACGATCTCGATGCCGTACGCGAATTTGCGGTGGCCTACCTGCGCCATGAGCAGGACCTCGACTTGCAGGCATTCGCGGTCAAGTTCGACAACTATTACCTGGAAAGCAGCCTGTACACCAGCGGGAGGGTGGATGCGACCGTGCAGGCCCTGCAGGCGTCGGGCAAGACGTACGAAAAAGACGGTGCGCTGTGGCTCCAGTCGACCGAGTACGGCGACGACAAGGACCGGGTGATGCGCAAGCAGGATGGCACCTACACCTACTTTGTCCCGGATGTGGCCTACCACATTGCCAAATGGGAGCGTGGTTTCAGCAAGGTGGTCAATATCCAGGGTACCGACCACCACGGCACGATTGCGCGTGTGCGGGCGGGCCTGCAGGCTGCCAACGTCGGCATCCCGCTGGGCTACCCGGACTATGTGCTGCACACCATGGTGCGGGTCGTCAAGGGCGGCGAAGAAGTAAAGATTTCCAAACGCGCCGGCAGCTATGTGACGCTGCGCGACCTGATCGAGTGGACCAGCAAGGATGCGGTGCGCTTCTTCCTGCTCAGCCGCAAGCCCGATACGGAATACACCTTCGATGTCGACCTGGCGGTCGCCAGGAACAACGACAACCCGGTGTACTACGTGCAATACGCCCACGCGCGCATCTGTTCTGTGCTGACTGCCTGGGGTGGTGACCTTGGGGCGTTGTCCGCCGTAGACCTGTCTGCGTTGCAAAGTCCGCAGGCGCTTGCGCTCATGCTGCTGCTGGCCAAATATCCCGACATGCTGTGCGCTGCCGCGGCAGACTTTGCGCCGCATGATGTGACCTTCTACCTGCGCGAACTGGCGGCCAGTTACCACAGCTATTACGACTGTGAGCGTATTCTGGTCGATGACGAACGCTTCAAGCTGGCCCGACTGGCGCTGGTGGCAGCCACGGCGCAGGTGTTGCACAATGGGCTGGCGGTGCTGGGTGTGGGTGCACCCGCAAAAATGTGAAGCGTTGCGTGAAGGAATGGCATGAGGCGAGAGCAAGGCGGAACCCTGCTGGGGTTCATCATCGGTTTAATGGTGGGTCTCGGGCTGGCCCTGGCGGTGGCGGTGTACGTGACCAAGGTGCCGATTCCATTCATGAACAAGGGGCAAAGCCGCTCGGCCGAACAGGACGAGGCTGAGGCACGCAAGAACAAGGACTGGGACCCCAACGCGCCCCTGTACGGCAAGAACCCGGCCCAGACCACGTCGACCAACGTCACGCCCGGCGCACCACCGGCCGCCCCTGCATCTGCAGCATCTGCGCCCAAGGCAGAACCGAAACCAAGTGGCAAGGACATTGCCGGCAAAGCGGAACCCAAGGCAGACAGCAAAGCCGATGCAAAACCCGATCCCAAGCCTGCTGTCTCGGCCGACCCGCTGGGGGACCTGGCCAAAGCCAAGTCCAAGACCAGCGCAGCCGAGGCCGAGCCATTTTTGTACTTTGTCCAGGTGGGGGCTTACAAGACCATGGAAGATGCAGAGGCACAGCGCGCCAAATTGTCCCTGAGTGGTATTGAGACCAAAATATCCGAACGTGAACAGTCTGGGCGAACCGTTTTTCGCGTGCGGGTTGGCCCGTTTGAAAAAAAGGAAGATGGCGAGAAATCCAAGACCAAACTGGACGAGGCCGGTCTGGAAACATCGTTGGTGCGCGTGCAGCGCTAGGAGTGGGTGGCGGAACTATTGTTGCGCACCCCGATCACAGGAAGCCTATCAGGAGAGCATTAGCATGAACATGAAGCGTAGAGATTTTTCGAAAGTTGCCACAGGGCTGGCCCTGGTGCCGGGCGCGCTATGGGCGCAGGCGGCAAAACCGGTGGCCGGCAAGGACTACCAGGTGCTCGATCCACGTGCACCGGTAGACGCTCCGGCGGGCAAGGTGGAAGTGGCGGTTTTCTTCTCCTACATGTGTCCGCACTGCAACCTCTTTGAGCCCACCTTTGCGGCCTGGAGCAAGCGGGCACCGAAGAATGTGGCGATCCGCCAGGTGCCGGTCGCATTCATGCAGGATTTTGAGGTGCTGCAGCGCATGTATTACGCGATCGAGGCGATGGGCATGGTTGACAAGTTGCATGCGGGGGTGTTCTCGGCCATCCATTCTGAACGCAGAAGCTTCAGGGACGCTGCAGCAGCGGCCGATTGGGTGGCCATGCAAGGAGTGGACCGTGCCAAGTTCATGGAGCAGTTTGCTTCGTTTTCTGTGGTTTCCAAAGCCACGCGGGCGGGCCAGTTGACCAGGGCGTACAAGATCGAAGGGGTCCCGGCGATTGGTGTGGGAGGGCGCTTTCTGACCGACGGCACCACCAAAGGCCTGCAGACCGTGGAGGCGTTGGTGGCAGACATTCAGGCAGGGCGATAGCCGGATTGCGTGCGTTGCAGGCCAACTTTGCAGACGTTGCGCGCGTCGGGCTAGAATGCATTTTCTATAACCCCACGTGGAGAGCACCCCATGGCAAATCAGAAGTTCCGACTGGTCACCCGTAGCGATTTTGATGGCCTGGTGTGCGCCGTATTGCTCAATGACCTCGATCTGATCGACGACATCAAGTTTGTCCATCCCAAGGACATGCAGGACGGCAAGATCGAAATCACCGAGCGCGACATCACCACCAACCTGCCCTTCGTGCAGGGCGTCCATCTGGCCTTTGACCACCATGCGTCCGAGACGGTGCGCAACGTCGGTGAGCGGTCCAACCACATCATCTTGCCGCATGCCGCTTCGGCGGCGCGCGTGGTGTACGACCATTACGGTGGTGCCACACGATTTCCTGCGCGCTTTTTCAACATGATGGAAGCCGTGGATAAAGGGGATTCTGCCCAATTCTCTGCGGACGAAATCCTGGAGCCCAAGGATTGGGTGCTGCTCAACTTCCTGATGGATTCGCGTACCGGACTGGGGCGCTTCAGGGAATTTCGTGTCAGCAATTACCAGTTGATGATGGATCTCATCAAGTATTGCCGCGACCACGACATTGACGAAATTCTGCAACTGCCCGACGTGGTCGAGCGCATTGACCTGTATTTTGAACATACTGCCAAGGCGCGCGAACAGATAGAGCGCTGCACCACGGTCTATGGAAACCTGGCCGTGCTGGATTTGCGCAATGAGGAAACCATCTTCGCAGTCAACCGTTTCATGATTTATGCGATGTTTCCGAACACCAACATCTCGATCCATGCGATGTGGGGTGTGCAGAAGCAAAACACGGTTTTTGCAACCGGCAAGTCGATCCTGAACCGCTCATCCAAAACCAATATCGGCGATCTGATGCTGACCTATGGCGGCGGCGGCCATGAAAACGCTGGCACATGCCAGATTGACAATGACCGCGCTGCGGATGTGCTACAGGAATTGATCAAGCAGATCAATGCGGACGGCTAAGCCGCCCGCATGGGGCGCGGGATCAACCGCCCTTCTTGGAGCGTTTGCCCGGGTTTTTCTTGCTGCGTGTCGCGACGCCACGCTCCAGGCTGACGCGCTGGCCACGGCCGGCGGATGGCAGGCTCATGCCAGGCAGAGGTGTCGGAG
>JAIFLV010000025.1 GCA_020048895.1 Rhodoferax sp.
AAACCGGATGGACTGTCAAAACCAACGGTATAGAAAACTCCTGCCAAGTTGCATTGGTCAAAGCGTGCTTGTTCCGCATTTTGATCACCTCCGTTCGCCGGGCATACCCTTCTGCCAGCTTGGTTGTTGCAAGTTCAAGTCTTTTCTTCTGCGAACCATCGGCGTTTGATGTTGTATGGGATCGCATCGACAGGGCATTGGCAGTAGGCGGCATTTTTTGTGGTGACTTCTTGGGTCCCAAAGACTCATGGGCCAATGACACCAGTCGAACGCAAACTGTTGTGACCAGCGAAAAGCTGACGGCGCTTTTCAGACAATACGATGTCATTCAGTGGGAAGAGCGCGATGAGTTGGGCATTACTGCGTTGCGGAGTCCCAAGCACTGGCACACATTTACGGTTGTCGCTAGAAAACGCGGGCTGCCAAACAGTGTAGATGTGCCTTGACTTCCCATGTGCAGAACTGACGAGCAGTCCATAGTCTACTCATTGCAAATGATTGCTGAAGGGAGGTTAGTCTGTTGGTTCTGAGCCCCACCGACTATGAGCCGAACCTGCACGATTCATTTTGCTTTACTTTGCTCTGGATCCAAACTCAAAATCAAGTCGACCTTTCTTAGCCTCGCGATTGAACACGATATCAGGGAAACCTTCGCTGTTCATACTGCGGTAGACAACAGTTTCTTTGGGGAGTTCGCGGTACTGACCGGTGGTGCCGTCCACGAGCAGTTGTCCAGTGAACCGGTCGTGATCAACGCTCAATAAAACGTATCTTCCACCCGGTAGCACTGCACCTTGGTAGTCATAGACGCCTGAGACGCGATCGCCTTTGAAGCTGATGCCCGTCTTGATCGATATCAAGGGTGTCTCAGGTCTGTCTCGGCTGAAGAGTCCCACTGTGTTTTCTGAAAGTTCTTTCCAAGCGTAACCGTAATGGGAAAACCACTTTTCGCTTCCTGCATGTTTGTGGGCTTCCCCGGATGCAAATCGACTACCGGTGAGACTATGGCCATTGGCGAGACGGATGCCTTCAGTGCCACTGTCTTCTACGGCAGAAACACCAGACGGACTGCTGCAAAACCTTCCCAGAGCACCGGTAGCCAGAGGAGATCGGAAGCAAATGTCATCGGCACCCACCTGAAAGTAGTGGAAGGATCCAAATCTGACACCGGAAATCACTCTGACGCCGGCCTCTGGGTTGCCAACGTCAAAGCGGTACATGGTGGCACTCGTGTCATAAGCCTTGTCCGATTCTGGTAGCGCCACTTTTGGTGGAGGCCTTCTTGCGGTCAAGGGCTTTTGATAATGGCTGGAAGTCCATAAGCCACTGGGAATCCTCGCTTGCTCTGTCCTGAGCGTCACTTGCTCATCAGAGCGCTCCCGTCGCAAGTCCTTGACGATGTAGAAGTGTTGTGAATCCTGGCTCCACCGGATGCTTGTCCAAAGAAATACCAACGTGCCTGCTAGGACATTCCTAGAAGAATAGTGTCCGACTAGGTCCAACAGACGAATCGTGGGTCTTCCGATCTGCACAAGATAGAGCATGTGGTCAGAGACAACCAATGCCTTGTTTCCATCAGGCGACGGCAAGACTGTATCTAACTCTGCCTGAATCGGTTTGACTTCAAATACGGTCGAAGAGGTTACGTCAATAGAAGTGCCGTACTTGAGTTGTTTGCCGATCGAGTAGAAAAAGGGCGCTTGGCTTTCCTCAATGAACTTGGAAGGCGCGTAATCCACTATGCCAAAGTAATCTTTACCGTTGGCAGAAAACGAGGCGACAAACAGAGCAATAAGTGCACACCACCGATAGCGCTTTGGGCTTGGTCGCGAGATTGATATCAAAACGTCACCTCATAGGGAGTTTAGGGTTTGCCACTTGGATCCTAGAACCTGCCGAAGGTTGATTGCAAGCAAGTCAATCCCGCGGAATACTTACCTGGGACGATTTGCAATTCGAATCGGCTACTGTATACGACCGTGCATTACCGATAGAATGTTCAGTGGCAAGTCCGTAAACAATCGGTTGCGATGCCATTTGAGATTGACATCATTCGAGCTTCCTACTTTCGACTGACTTGCGTTGCCGTCGCCATTGCGCTGGTCACGTTTTGGGGAGTTCGTGAATTCAAGTACCGAACAAGCCCCATGGTGCCGGATAGAGAAGCCATCATCACGGACTCCATTGCGTTGATGCGAACCAACTCTATTGTTGGCAAGCAGATTGATTGGCAGACCTTAAAAGCTGAAGCACTAGCAATTGCGAGCCGGACAGGGAACGAAGCGGACCTTGACGGGGCATTTGAGCATATTGCAGCGCGTCTCGAAGACGGTCACTCGTTCTACATGTCCCGTGCTGATTCTGAAAAGATAGAGACCGCTACATCCTTGAGTTCGAGTACGTCAATTACCAATGAGGTTCCGGTAGTCGACGGAGTCCCACGAATTCAAGTTAACAGTTTTCTGTCCATGGACCCGCAAATGACCACGTTCGCATCCAGGCAATTGCGGGAACAGGTCAACAAAGCTGTTGCTGAGGCGAAGTGCGGGGTCATTGTTGACCTGTCTAAGAATAGTGGCGGCAACATGTATCCGATGTTGCAAGGGCTCCTACCGCTGCTTCCCACAAGGGACTTGCTCCAGTTCGAGTCAGCAAATGGGACCCGAACGGCTGTGACTGCTAATGCTGGAGCGATTGGATTTGGAAATCAAGAGGTTCTTCCAGCGCTTGAATCCAGATACATGCCTTTGCCCAGAATCGTACCTACCGCTGTAATTCTGGCATCGACCACCGGAAGTGCCGGAGAAATGGTCGCAGTTGCTTTCAAGGGTAGAGGTGATGTCCGCTTCTTTGGCCAGCGAACATTCGGTGCGGTCACAGGCAATACATCTTTCAAGTTGGAGCATGGCGGAGTGTTTGCGCTGGCGACCAGTTGGACACTGGATAGTCATGGAAAGAGATACGTTGAAGCATTGACTCCAGACGAGACGTTATCCGGAGTCAATGCACATTCCAAAGCGCTCAAAAGCGCAGAAATCTGGGTTCGACAGCAATGTGCAGTTTATGGCTAACCGATCCCGAAATTCGCCCTTTCAGCGATAGCTGACATTTCTCCGTCATGATGATTGCGCCCAGATAAGCGAACAACTGTTTCTTGAGAACCGTTTGATTCGCAACCGCCCAACTTAGTTTCACCCGTGATTGATGTCGCTTCGAGCAATCTCGAGCAAGTTTTGTATTTCGGCGGGATGGCGAATGCAATTCTGTTCGTGCCATCGCTTAATCATCCACATCAATCCAGCATTCACCACGCCGAAAATAGCAATAACGCTATAAACTGAAAACCCGGCACCTACTGCTGCACTAATGACTCCGCCGAGTACGAGAAGGGCGGACTGCTCATTGAAATTCTGTACGGCAATCGAACGTCCAGAACCCATTAGGTTTTGACCTCGGTGTTGAAGCAAGGCATTCATTGGCACTACCAAGTATCCGCCCAATGCTCCCAACAAAATTAGGAACGGTGCGGCAAGCCAAACTTTGGTAATAGCTCTGTGAGTACCGTACTTGACGGCGTCGGCGATCAGATGTTGATTCCGTCCAGGCGTTCCTGAGCTTTCATCGGGTCAAACTCGCCGGGGTCAAATGTGCCGCCACATCGTTGGAGCATGGCCTGATGTTCCGGGTGTTGTGGATCGCGAATGGCTTCAAGGAATTCTTCATAGCCAGGTGCACCACCAATGTCTTCCGGTGGACAGGCGTTTCTGCCGGTGATACACATCGCCGTTTCCAGTGGGACACCCAGATCCACGATGCGCTCCAATTTGACCTTGTGCGCCCAGTAGTCGCCATAGTCATAGATCCAGGTAAACGAAGCCGAACCCCCCAAGGCCTTCACCAGGGATACGCGGGACTCATCTTCGACTTCGGGACCCAGTTCATCGTCCGCTTGCCCATATATGGCATCGACGAAGTTGAATTCATGCAGGTGCCCGCCTTGCCAGCCCATGACCGCCAGCAGGATGTGATGCAGTTTGGAGAGCTTGATGTCTCCGGGTACGTCAATGCGTCGCCAAACGGCAGGCTTGACGCCTTTGAGTTCCACACGAAGTTGATAGGACTTTGTCGATTTTGAACGCGTCTTTGCAGGGAGTTTAAAAAGCTGTGCAGTCATGCGAGCGATTCTCGCATTCGTGGTGCTTCACCGGTAACGCCGGGATAGCCCTCAGGCCGCCAACGGCATGGGCTCGATCACACTGTGCCCGAGGTGCTTGGCCACCGCCCAGGGCAACAACTCATCGATCCGGTTGATGGGATGGTCTGCAATGCGCTCCAGTACATAGCGCAAGTAGGTCTGCGGATTGATACCACACAGCTTCGCTGTTCCAATGAGCGAGTAGATCACGGCGGCCGTTTGACCACCGCCATCAGATCCAAAGTGCAAATAGTTCTTTCTGCCAATTGCTACTGATCGCAGGGCACGCTCTGCAATATTGTTGTCCGCCTCAATGCGACCGTCATCAAGGAAACGAGTCAAGGCCCGCCAGTTGCTCAGGCTGTACCCGATGGCCAGCGCCATGGGTGACTTGGCCGAGACCTGGCCCAGTACAGCCTGGAGCCACTCGTGCATCTCCTGCAGAACCGGCCGTGTTCGCTGCTGCCGCTGACTTCGCCGCAGTTCGGCGCTCTGTCCTCGGACCTCAGACTCGAGCGCATAGATTCTGGCAATGCGCTGCAATGCCTGGTGTGCCAAAGTGCCAGGTAAAAGCTCCTGCTGCTTATGGATCTCGAAGTACTTTCGTCGCGCATGCGCCCAACACCCGGCTTCCAGGATGCTGCCATCTTCAAAAAGCGAGTTGTATCCGGCGAACGCATCAACCTGCAGCACACCACTAAACCCCTTGAGATGTCGCCTGGGATGTTCGCCGCGGCGATCTTCTGAGTATTGGAGCCATACGGCTGGATGTGCTTGGTCACCCCAACCTCGGTCATCCCGTACGTACACCCATAAGCGTCCAAGGTGGGTCTGGCCTTTTGTACGACCGAGCGCGCGGGTGGGGGTGTCATCACTGTGAACCTTGCAGCCCTTGAGCACATAGCGACCCAGTGCTTGCGCCAGAGGTGTCAGTAGCGCAGCTGCGCTACCCACCCAGCCACACAGCGTCGATGGGGACAGGATTACGTCTTCGCGAGCACTCATCTGGCTTTGCCGATACACCGGGCAGTGGTCGGCGTATTTGCTGACCATCACATGGGCAATCAATTCGGCACCGGCCATGCAGCGGTCAATCGGACGGCTGGGCGCTGCAGCCTGGCTCACCGTGTGGCATTGGGTGCAGGCAAACTTCGGACGAATGTGGCGAATGACTTTGAAGCTGCCGGGCTCATAGTCCAGCACTTCAGAGACGTCCTGCCCGATTTGCTGCAGACCTGTTCCACAGGCACCGCATTTGCAATCAGGGCCGCATGCACTGTGAACCACGTCTTCGCGTGGAAGGTGCTCAGGCAATCCAGGCTGAGCCGGCTTGGCTGATTTCGCCCGACGCTTCTTGCGCTCACTCTCAAGGTCGGCAACATTGCTATCGCTTGCAGCGTTCTTCGTGTCCTCACCCAGGCCATTGACAGGCACCAGTGGTGCGAGGGCGGCACTTAGAAGTTCCAGTTGGGATTGAGCCGCATCCATCTTCTCGCTGGAGCGCCCGTAACGCATGCGTCTGAGGTGGGTGAGCTCCAGTTTCATCTTCTCATTGATCAGGCGCAGGGCCCGTATTTCCAGGTCACGCTGCGTGAGATCGTGCTTGAGGCTCCCAATGGTTTGCAGTTGCGTGTCTGAACTCATGGGACGCTACTTTGCCAGCAAAATCCTCTGCGCAACAGAGGGGTTTCACTGTCAACCGAATCGCTATTTCTTGCAGCGTAAATAACCTACATCGCAAGCGTCGGTTGCGTCGTTCGTGTCGGCATGCGCCAGTCAATTCCTTCTAGCAGCATGGACAGTTGCGCAGGCGTCAGAACCACCGAGCCGCTCAAGGCTTGTGGCCATATGAAGCGGCCTTTCTCCAGCCTCTTGGCAAACAGACACAAGCCCTGTCCATCCCACCACAGCAGTTTGATGATGTCACCACGGCGGCCCCGAAACACGAAGACGTGACCGCTAAAGGGATCGAGCTCCAAAGCGCTTTGCGCAAGGGCAGCTAACCGTCGGCCACCAACTTTCTGGCTTCAGCCGAACGCACATCGTTAAGCGCATCATTCATCTTGGCCACGATGTGAAAGCGATCCAGAATGTTGAGCGCGTTGCTGCAACGCTCACGGATGACCCGCAAATAGGGCTTCCACATGTCGGAGCAGACGAATTCAATCTTGCCCGACAGGTCTTCTCCGATCATGTCGAAGAATTCTTCGAACGTCTTGACCGTGCGTTCCTTGCCAACCCACAGCAACCGGGTGCAATGCGCGTCGATTTGGTAGACCAGTGTCAGGTATTTGTGGCCCTTGCCGTAGGCAATCTCATCGACCCCGATAGCCTGAATCGGACCCAGCGCGCGATGCTCAAGCCCCCACGCCACCACCACCTCGACCGCCTGGCAGACCTTGTCCCAGGAGGTGTGAAACGACAGCGCTGTTTCCTTCCACGACAGCTTCTTGGCCCAGTGCGCCAGGAATAGGACATAGGCCGTTGTCATCTGGTGCTTGCCACAACCCCAGGGCACCGCTTCGACCTTCACGCCACATTGCGGGCAACTCACCCGGCGCATACCCACCGGACATCATCAGCCATTGCGTGTGGCTGTACTTTCGATTCTCCTTGAGCTTTCGGGATGTTGAGGTTTTGATGGCCCAGCGTGGCGTGGAGGTGTCTTATGAAAGCATTCGCGCTTGGTGTGAAAAGTTTGGTCGCCAATATGCCAAAAAGATTCGTCGACAACGCGGCATTATGGGCGACACATGGCACTTGGACGAAGTGTATTTGAAGATCAATGGTCAGCAGAAATATCTGTGGCGAGCAGTCGACCAAGAAGGCCAAGTGCTTGATATCTTGGTGCAAGCCAAACGCAACAAAGTAGCTGCAGAACGCTTCTTCAAAAAGGTATTGCGTGGCACCTGCCAAGCGCCACGGGAGGTGGTGACGGACAAGCTGGCCGCCTACCTCCAGCCGTGTGCTCACGTCTTGCCGAACTCCACCCACACCCGAGACAAAGGTGCCAACAATCGCGCTGAAAACTCGCATCAACCAACTCGGCAGCGCGAGCGCCGAATGAAGCGCTTCAAGTCCGCTGCACAGGCACAGCGTTTCCTCTCTATTTTCAGCGAGGTTGGTAACTTGTTTGCACTGTCACGTCATTCCGTGTCGGCGGCCAATCATCGATTGCTGCTCAACAAAAGTCTGAATACCTGGTCAAACCTGACCCAAACAGGACTGGTTCAATGAAGGGGCGTCAATCTGGCAATTCTTCATCTTCTGCAATTAACTTGACGATGCCGACGCCAGAGCAGGCATTGGCAGTGTGGGAGTTGCTTGATGACCTGCGCGATCGCGTCGGGACCTCTTTAATTCGAAGAAATTAGCTACCGAATTTTCTTAGTCGATTAGCTATACTTAACAAAGGCACATACATTGTGGATGTGTTCGTATTGAGCCCAAGCGAAACTAGCTAGTTATAAATTTCTTATCTAAGCTCGCGACCTCTAAATCAGAATATACGGTTACTTTCTCTTTTCGCCTTACCTGTGCGAATGCATTGCTCACAGATTGCGAGAAGGACTTCCTCGGATTTGCGCCTTTATAGCGGCTTATTAGCGCAGGAAGCCCAGCGACATTTGCCGTAGATGCAGGAACATCTTTTCTTGCTAGTTTTTTGTACTCAACTATTCCCGTGGCTACTTTTACTCCGACAGCCTCGAGCAGCTTTACGTCCATTCCATTTCCCTCAAGCGCAAGAGCAATCGCTTTGTATCCTACCGACGCTGGCCCATCACCTGACACTATAACTATACGGTGTGATTGCGATTGGCCCTGGTCACGTACTTGTCCATGATTTGGACTTGCGGAAATCCTATATTTTCCCAAAAGGGATTCCTTCTCTGACAACAGTGAAGTACTGGTTACTTGCAAACGAATGAATTCAAACGATTTCTTGGAAGTTAGACCCCGTGCGTGTAAGCCCTTTTCGCTAAGTCTATCAATATCACTACCAACTTCTGAAGATGCCTGATTTACAACATCCACAACTGGAAGTGTAAATTTAGAACGGCCATCCCAAACAAGGGAGTGCGACTTGCGTGGCGTGAGGTCCACCTCCAACGATTCGAGTAAATTGTTTGCCTTCCCTTCGCGCAACACAACATGTGGTTCACTTATGAGTTCGGCTACTTCAGACCACCCCCCCAACTGAAGTGCCCAATCCTTCAATTTCTTCCGCGCAGAGGCAGTTGGTTCAATCAAAAATGGATTCGGATGTTTACTCAAAGCAAAACCCTAGATTTTGAGGATGAACTTTTCACAAAATGATCATAGCGAACTTTCATCTCAAGGTGTCAAACTTGCTGCAAAAGGACTCCGCACCTGGAGGGCTGAAATAAAAGTAGCGAGAGATATCACTACGTCTTGTTCGGGACACAGGCCCATTCTTTTCTGACAACCGCTCCATCCCGCACTTCTTGTCGTAAAAATGCAACAATTTGTCGCCGCCCTTGGGATCAGCATGCAACAACATCTCATTTATCCCGTAACGGCTAAGCGCATCGACAATGGCAGAATCCAATAGAGACTCAGCTAAGCTAGTTGGGGCAGGGCTGCATGGTATCAACTTTTCAAACACCTCAATTGGGGCATTTGATAAAAACCATACCAAGTTTCTATGCGAAGTTCGGCTGTCTATCGTAGTTTGAAATTTAGGTACCCCAAGTAACATCCCAATTGGGAAGATTTGACCCTCTAGGGAAGTCGCCACGATACTGTATCCGACAGCTTCGCCCACGCCTTGACCTTGCAATACTCTGCTCTGTTCCGTCTGAATCCAGCCTAATTTCAATAAGTTCTTCCAGTTCCACCCTACATCTGCACGGATTTTGCGGTCTACTTTTTTGAGGTCCAAATCCCCATCGTGCCTGTAGTGCAAATCGATAAGCGGCTGGACCATTTTGTTCCATGTCAGAACCAATTCTGCTGTAAGCGGAACAACGCTAACGGGTAAAAGTTGATTAACTTCGGGTGTCTTGCCTAAAGGCAATTTTTTGATAAATCTTGTTGTCAATCCACCCCCTAAAGTCAATAAATTCGCGTCTAGCAAATTATAGTAACTGCGTAAACGTTCCTGAATAGGGGTCCCCTCGTTTTCAGTGCAATAAGTGACGGTACGCAGAGCTAGCACTGGCGCGGGGGTGGTCTGGGTAGATCGTTGATTTCATTGACTTTCCTGTTCACTTTGCAAACGGGTAGGCAGATGCATGGAAGGTCGCACTGCAAGAGGCAGCTGCAGTTTCAGAGCTCCGAAACGGCTCTCAAAAGCTGCAGACATCGAAACGCCAGCGCTCTTGCTGGCATCTGCGAGGGGGGAACTTACCTTTATCATTCCGGTCTTGTATGTTGATGAACGTTTCGTAGAAATGGAACAGGATTTGTTGGCTCAGTACGTTCGCCGCGTATGCTCACTTCTACGGCTATAGGAAAACGAGCGTTTCTCCGAAGTTCAAGATGCTGTGAGAATCAACAGATGTCGCGGCGCGACTTTGACAACCAAATGAGAATTGAGTAGAAATGGCAACAAAGAGCAAGAGCAAACCCGACGGGGGAGTGGAGAAAATTGAGGAGATCCGTTTTTATCGAGCGATCGAAAGGCCCTACGGGGTCTTCAGCAACCTCCTTTGGCGCCCGATCGAGTTCGAAGGTGAAATTTTCGAGACAGCTGAGCATGCCTACCAAGCAGGCAAGGCTAGGAAGCCCGAAGTCAAAGCTTGGCTAATGGCAGCTCCCACACCTGCGCTTCTAGCCATGGCTGCTCACGGACTTTACGTGTGGGATATCAACTCAGATTGGTCGAGAGTGAAGTTCGATCGTATGCGTGGCGTGTTGCGAGCGAAATTCACTCAGCACCGGGACCTTTTGGCGATCTTGCTTTCGACAAGGTCCGCCCGACTCATTGAGTCGGCAACTGTAGATAACGCAGTGAACCGGCTCTGGGGTGAAGTTAATGGGGTAGGTAAGAACATGCTAGGCGAGATGCTAATGGAGTTGCGCACAACTTTACAGAAGGAACAACACGCCTCTCGGCGTAAAGGTCATTGCCAACCGGTTAACGCTTCGAAAGAGCCTGTTACTGCTTCAAAAAGGGCAAGACTAAATGCAACAGTTAAAGTTATTAAAACTTGAACTAGATTCACCACCCGTCCTTTGAAGCTCACATGCAAAAGTATTGAGACGATAGTCTCTCACAGGGGCAGAGAGATCAACTTGAACACGATGCAGTGCATCAAATCGATATTGGCTTAGCTCCTTCGCCCAAGCTTTGACCTGATGTACCGGTCGATGCGAAAGCAAACCTCGAGCACCTTCAGTCATGCAGTTTAGAGTCGAGAGAGCTTGGCCAAAAGTGAGTGCCTCCAGCATTTGTTCATGGCTAGGCGCATGTGCATGATGACGCTTTGAATCGCTAAAGAGCGCGTAGAGCATCCCTGCGGTGCACCAATCGCCCGCACCAGAGGTGTCGTGGACATAAGGGAGTGCATAGGCACCAAGGTGCACCCAATCGTCACCCATCAAAGGCTTACGAAACCGCAGTCCATTCTCGCCGTGCGTCTGAATCTCGATTTGCACGCCGCCAAGATCGAAGGCATCCAAGTTATCGAGACGATCGTTCGAATACTTCAAGATCGTTGACGCTCGAACAGCCCTATCGAAGAGGCTCTCGTTGTCTCCAACACTCGAAGGTTCAAACACAACGACAGCACCGCAAGCCGAATAGTGCTCCGCCAATGCTACGCCAAGGGGAGTTGGTCGATCGAGGAAGAACACGCTTGAGTTGGGAAGCTGCTCGGCGACATCGCCAAAAAACTCCCCGTCATCCCAACTTGGTCGACGACGCCCCCCACAGTGAGGACAGTCGAAACTGAAACGATGGGTAATGCCGTTACTAGGCGAAACTTGATACTGAAAGATCACCGGTGTGTCGCGGTGGCTCGATGGATGCATAAATCGAAGGTCTGCTCGGATGCTCGCAAAATCCGAGCGAAGTAGCGTCCCAGCATCGTCATCGCCTACCAACCCAACTGGGGTAGCTGTCCATCCGAGCGCACCAAGAATTCCAAGAACGTTGCCTGCAGAGCCTCCAAGCGTGGGGGCTCCCTTTGTCCCATCAATGCGAACGACGACATCAAGGGCAAAAAGTCCAGTGCCTACGATTCGATGAAAGTCGGTATTCATGTCGCGTGATTTTCTTTCGGCTTAGGCTGGAGCCAAAGATGCCAGAGTTGATCCGGGGGATTTGTCGGCAACGCAGGTATGGAGGTCAGGTTGGAAGTGTAGCCGATGCTCTCTTCATACATGATAGGAAGATTCAATCGCAATGCTGCAAGCAACATACCAACGCTTCCGATTCTAGAGCCCGCGGGAGACAGGACTGTCCGAGCGGGACGGTCAGTAGAAGACTCAAACGCCGTTTCACGACTGTTGTGAATTCGGGTGATACTCTCGCAGACATCGGTCGGGTCGGTCTCGTGAGCGTAGAGTATGTCATGTAGATTCACATCCCAGTCGCCTAACAGAGATCTCTGAAACTCCCGCATGAGAGCGTCACCTCTTCTAGGGTCGCACGCCGGAAACGGGAGAATCGGACAAGACTCCTGCGGCTTAAGAACCCCGTGGATACGACTCAGCGACACTTCAGCGCCTTCTGAGAGCTGAGGGATCCAAAGCTTGATCGCATTGTCTGAGGAGGCGGTACCCATATCGGCATGAAAGCCATGGACGTACTGGGGCGCATCGCTCGAGGTAGAGCGCGCAGTGACTGTCGGCTTGGCTCGAATCCCTTCGACGATTGAACGAGCTTCCTCGCTCAGGTGCAATTCCGTCTGGCGCATGACAACTCCCGTGAATGCCGGTTGGTTTAATGATGTTTCGTTATTTACGTGTTGACGTACTAGTGCTCCAAAAGTTCGCACAACCAGCCTGATGGTCAACAGGCCAACATTGGTGCTTCTTTACCAGAGAATAGTGCCCCGATTCATACCATGAACCGTGTTGCCGAATAAGGTAACATAGTTCGAATGAAGTACTTCTTTGTACAAGTACGCTCCAATCTACAAACACTCTGACGTTCGGCTGGCAATCGAAACCAATGGAAGAATCATGACAATTGATGACTTGGTAAGTGCGTTGCGAGGCATCGCTAGCGACGACTGGCAAGCGTCTCAGCAGCCGGTGCTCTTGAGCCGACTGCCAAAAAAACTAGCGGAGCGACTTCAAGGGGACTACAAGCTGATACCCGGTTTCGGAAGCTTGAAAAATTTCATCAAAGAAAGTTCTCCAGATAGCGGATTTCGATTGGTCGAGCACCCCACGCAGCGGGCAAAGCTTGGGATCGTTCCTACAGGCATCGATTTTGAGTTTCCCATTGAATCGGATGCCCTTCCTTTGGTTGGCTTGTCCAAACAGGATGTCGAGGGATTTACACGAGTTCTACGATCACTGACTCCTGATGAGCTTCGCCGAGTAGCATTGCCTGCAAATTTAGTGGTGAGGTTGCTGGATACGAAGTAAGGGGCCTCGGATGCAAGTGCTGGTTGTTCTAATTGCCCAGCACAGCCGCGCGTTGAAGGTTTTCCAGCAGCAAGGGGTTCCTCTTCTGGACAAAGGGAGGATGCCTCACGCAATTGCAGACAGGATCACCTTTCTCCCGCGCACGTTCAGTCCGCAGCATGCCAAGGGGCTCTCGTTTGAGAAATATATTGCACTAGGCGGGGCCTATGAGGAAGTCCCGGACGCTCCAAAAGTTGATGGCGTGGTGGCGCTCTGCGAGGAATCTTTGAGCTATCTACTTGAAGACGTACGCAACGCAGTCTTTGCTGCACAAGTACCCACTATCACCTATGTGGAGAACGTACAGAGCTTCCTAACCGGCAATTTCTCAATTTTGCTCGGGAACTATGGGGTGTTATTGGAATTGGTACAGGACGCGACGCGCTACCAAGTAGCGAGTCTGCCTTTTCGAAATTTTGATGCCCCCGAGCTTCGCTCCTTGGCTCATGTGTGCAGCACAAAGTCGCTGGAGAAAACTTTTCAAAACGACATCATTCCCAGCTTCAATTCAATATTGAAACTTAGAGGCCCTAAGCGGCGATCAAACTATCCAGACATATATTTTCAGGATACGCGTGGCCGATATTTCCGGTATGGTCATGAACATCATTCCCGGTACGAAACGGGAGGTTTGCACAATTCAGCCTGCCTTATCAATGGGTCTTTTAGGTTTGGCTGCGAACTGGATCAGCAGAGGCATTTCAATGTAACGATTGGCGATTCAGATGCACAAAAACACATCAACTCTCAATTCCCGAATTGTCACGATGAATTGGTTTACATCAAAGATCGAACACACATCAATATGTTCAGCAACGACTTCCATAAGTGAAGTAGTCGATATCGACCGGACAAAATAAAAGCGGGATACGCTAACGCGTTCCCGCTGTTTACATTACCTTTCGCAAATTCCCACCCGCTGCGGCAATATAAGGGAGTGCTCTCTGGAAGCTATGCTTCCGGATATTTCCCGCTATACCATCCATCAGTTACCTCTACTCGCATGAGTCCAATTATTGGACTGCAGGACAGAACGGCCCGGCACGAAGGATTCTGAAATTATAGCATAACGGGCGCTGACGGAACGAAGAACGCGATGCGCAGCAAGTTGGATCCAATGAAAGGGTAAATCCTTGGGTCAAACCGGAACAATTGACATCTAAACCGGGATTACCCCAACTTTACTTGTGTGCTCGCTCCCGTTCACAACGTAACTGGCCGGTAATCCCCATCTTGCGCGGATGAGCGCAGTTACGCTACGCCAACTGGCTACACATTCATGACGCGCTGAAGTAGGGCA
>JAIFLV010000117.1 GCA_020048895.1 Rhodoferax sp.
CCTTTGCCATTGCCGCTGGGCTGCGCCTGGTCACGCTGGACAAAGACTTCAAAAATTTTGTGCCGCAGGGGCTTGACTTGGTGCTGCTGAACCCATGATTTGCAAAATATTCGTTTATAGACGAAACTTGCCATGTACCAAATTGACCACTACGTCACCACAGAAGACAGGCGAGACCTCTATAGCGATTGGTTGGAAAAACTGAAAGACACCAACGCAAAAATTGCGGTCATCAGACGAGTAGCTCGAATGGAGTCTGGAAACTTTGGTGACCACAAATTTTGTCGGGACGGAGTGTCCGAGTTGCGCATCGATGTGGGTGCCGGCTACCGGGTGTACTACGCCGTGGCGGGCAAGCAACTTGTGCTGTTGTTATGTGGTGGGGACAAACGCACGCAGGACGCGGACATTGACCGCGCATGCGTTTACTGGAAACACTGGAAAAAGGAGAACGGGCAATGAACGACAAACCGCATGACGAAGCCATGATCGAGATGTATCGCAAAGACCCCGAGTTCGCGCGCCAGGTGATCAACAGCATTCTGGAAGACGAGAACGGCGACCAAGGCGAGCTGTTGGTCATCCTCCGGCAGATGGCTGGTGCCTTTGGTGGTGTTCCAGCCATCGCCGCACAAGCGCACCTGAACCCCACTCAGCTCTACCGCACCCTGTCACCCGAAGGCAACCCGGCCTTAAGTAGCCTCTCGGCCATTCTCAAAGCCATGGGGCTACGGCTTGCCGTGTTGCCCATGAATGCGCCATCAGCGCATGCGTGATTCATTGGTCACCGCATGAGCTTTCCGCGCTACCCGGCGTACAAGGACAGCGGCGTGGAGTGGTTGGGGGCGGTTCCGGGGCATTGGGATGTGAAGCGGCTCCGTTTTGTAGCTGAACTCAATCCTTCCAAGGCGGAAGCAGCACCCCTGGATCGTGAAACACTAGTGTCATTTCTTGCAATGGATGCCATCGGTGAAGATGGTTCATTACGACTTGACGTAGAGAAGCCAATCGGAGAGCTTGAAAGCGGCTATACCTATTTCCGCAATGGTGATGTGACGATTGCCAAGATCACACCATGCTATGAAAACGGCAAAGGCGCATTAATGGCCGGGCTTATGAATGGCCTCGGTTTCGGGAGCACTGAGTTAATCGTTGCAAGGCCGAAACCGAGCGAAGTCATCGGGACTTATCTTCACTACCTTTTCATATCGCCAGATTTCCGTGGTCTTGGCGAATCACACATGTACGGTGCAGGCGGGCAGAAGCGAGTACCGGATGCCTTTGTTCGAGACTTTGCCACCGCATTCCCTCCACTCCCCGAACAAACCCAAATCGCCGCCTTCCTCGACCGCGAAACCGCGAAGATTGATGCGCTGGTGGCAGAGCAACGGCGGCTGATGGCGTTGCTGAAAGAAAAGCGCCACGCCGTCATCTCCCACGCCGTCACCCGGGGCCTGAACCCCCACGCCCCCCTGAAGCCGTCCGGCATCGAATGGCTGGGGGATGTGCCGGAGCATTGGGACGTTTGTTCGATACGGCGAGTCGTTACAGCTATCGAACAGGGTTGGAGCCCGGAATGCTTTGCACGCACTGCCGAAGATAACGAATGGGGGGTTTTGAAGGCTGGCTGCGTAAATCGTGGCGTGTACGACCCAAGCGACAACAAGGCGCTCCCGGCAGAGCTGGCACCCGTGCCCGAGTATGAGGTTCAGGTTGGGGACGTGCTTATGTCTCGGGCCAGCGGTTCACCAGAGCTGGTTGGCTCCACCGCCTTGGTCACATTGACACGAGAAAAGCTGATGCTCTCAGACAAAATATTCCGGCTACGCTTTGATCAACGAATGGAGCCAAAATTTTTCGTGGCGACGCTGAACTCAAGACCGTTGCGGAGTCAGATCGAACGGGCGCTTAGCGGTGGCAACGGGCTGGCGAACAACCTGCCTCAAGCTAGCTTGCGCGGGTTTTTTCTGGCGATGCCGCCTAAACAAGAGCAACATGAGATTTGTGATTTCGTTGAATCTGAACTGACCAAATTCGACACCCTCACCACCGAAGCCCAACGCGCCATCGACCTGCTGCAAGAACGCCGCACCGCGCTGATCTCCGCTGTGGTTGCCGGGCAGATCGACGTGCGGGCGGCTGTGTAGGCGCTATGAGTTTGGTAGCTGCTTGCGCATATTCCACGGGCGCTGCAGGCTTATTTTCTCTTCAACATGCTGGCCGAAGATGCTATGCCAGTTCCAAACGGCGCTCAATGCGTTCAAGACGTTGGTCAAACCCGTCGGCTGACAATTGCTGTTGCGCGTCGGCGGATGCCAGATGGCCCAGGTGTTGAATGATGGATGCCTGGCCCGCCTCAAGATTGGACAGGCGCCGAGTCATCTCTTCAAGTTTGCGTTCAACCCGATCTTGCCCCAACTGGAAGCGCTTGAGGTACTCCAACATCAAGTTTTCTACAGTTTCTGTCATTGCGGATACTCCTTGTTATCGCCCATTATGCAATGATGGAAAGCAATTTCCAACGCGCCATCGACCTGTTGCAAGAGCGTCGCACCCCCCTGATCTCCGCCGCCGTCACCGGGCAGATTGACGTGCGGGGGGCTGTGTAGACGCTATGCTTTTGGTAGCTGCTTGCGCATACCCCACAAGGGATAGAGGTCTTTTTACTACGCAGGCGAGTGCGTGCGCAGCCAGTCTTTCAGGGCGGCATCAATGCGAGTTTGCCAGCCATCGCCTGTAGCCCGGAAGGCGGCAGACACCTCGGGCGACAAACGGATAGTGGTGGGCACCTTGGGTGCGGCTTTGACGCTACCCACCGGGCGGCCAGCGCGGCGCGCCATGATTTGCTGGGGGGTGTGGACGGCGGCGGTTATTCCCGCTTTGGCCTGTCCAACCGAGCGCAGCAGTGCCGCCTCAAACTCAGCCATTTCGGAGTCAATCACAGATGGGACGGGTTTAGTTTTGGTCATCAAAACGCTCCTTCAATTGCACTAAAAATTCGGGCCGCAGGTTGTCGAACCTGGACTTGGCATACACCAGTAACAGCACCACTTCTCCGCTGGCAAGGCGGTTGAAATAGATCACTCGCGCACCGCCGCGTTTGCCCATGCCTTCGCGCGTCCAGCGCACCTTGCGCAGGGGGCCGGCGCTTGGAATAACGTCGCCAGCAAGTGGGTTCTCGCTGATCCAGTCAATGAACTCCCAACGTTCTGAATCGGCCCAGACTTTGGCAGACCATGCGATAAATTCAGGGGTTTCTATGACGGTCAGCATCAGTTTATTGTAATAGCAAATAATATAATTGCCCTGCGTTGGTTCGACACCCTCACCACCGAAGCCCAACGCGCCATCGACCTGTTGCAAGAGCGTCGCACCGCCATGATCTCCGCCGCAGTCACAGGGCAAATTGACGTGCGGGATGCTGTGTAGTTGCTATGATTTCAGTAGCTGCTTGCGCACATTCCACAAGGGCTACAGGCCAATTTGGCTACTAATTATCAGCCAATACGCTCAAACAACTTCTAAATAGTGCTGTTTATCATATGATTCACCACCTGCTTGAACGCTCTCCAGGAGCCCGCCATGTCCCGCATCAGCGCCAACGACCTTAAAACCAAGGGCATTTCTGCCATTGAATTCGCCCTGAGCACCGCGCCCGAGGCGATTGTGTCGGTGCGTGGCAAAGACAGGTTTGTGGTGATGGATATGGCGCAGTACCACTACCTGCGTGAATGTGAGCTAGATGCTGCACTGGCGCAAACCCGCGCCGACCTGGCCGCTGGCCGCATGGTGCAAGAGTCGCCCGAGGCCCACCTGGCGCGGCTGGACGCAACGTAATGTTTGCGCTGGTCTTTACCGAGCAATACAACCGCCGGGCGGCACGCTTTCTCAAACGCCACCCCGACCTGCGCCAGCAATACCTCAAGACCCTGCAAGTGCTCGAAGTCAACCCGGCGCACCCCTCGCTGCGCCTGCACCCCTTGCGCGGCAAGCTGGACGGCCTGCATTCAGTGTCAATCAATCTGTCGTACCGCATCACGCTGGAGCTGTTGATACAAGACGGCCAGATCATCCCGGTGAATGTGGGTGATCATGATGCGGTGTACTGAAAGGGAGGGCCAATGAGCCTGCACAAAGAAATCAGCTTCGAGCTGGAGATTTGCCAACATCTGTCATCCCACGGCTGGCTGTACGCAGAGGGTGATGCCGCAGGCTACGACCGTGCCCGCGCCCTCTTCCCTGCCGACGTGCTGGCCTGGGTGCAGGCCACACAAGCCAAAGCCTGGGAGACGCTGACCAAGAACCATGGCAGCAAGGCGCAAGACACTCTGCTCACCCGCCTGCGCGACCAACTGGACCAACGCGGCACTTTGGATTTGCTGCGCCATGGTGTGGAGTTGCTGGGCCTCAAAACGCCGCTCAAGCTGGCTGAATTCAAACCCGCCCTGGCCATCAACCCCGATATCTTGGCCCGCTACAGCGCCAACCGGCTGCGCGTGGTGCGCCAGGTGCGCTACTCGCTGCATTGCGAAAACAGCATTGACCTGGTGTTGTTTTTGAACGGTCTGCCGGTGGCAACTGTGGAGCTCAAGACCGACTTCACCCAAAGCATTGGCGATGCCATTGACCAATACCGTTTTGACCGCCACCCCAAGCCCAAAGGGCAGGCGGTGGAACCGCTTCTGTCGTTCCCGTCGGGTGCCTTGATTCACTTTGCCGTGAGCAACAAGGAAGTGGCCATGGTCACCAAGCTGGTGGGGCCGGCCACGGTGTTCTTGCCTTTCAACCTGGGTGACGACGGTGCCGTCGGCAACCCGGTCAACCCGGCCGGTGGCCACCGCACCGCTTACCTTTGGGAGCAGGTGTGGGCGCGTGAGAGCTGGCTGGAGATTTTGGGCCGCTATCTGATTGCGCAGCGGGACAAGAAGAAGCAGATCGAAAAAATCATCTTCCCGCGCTACCACCAGCTGGACGTGACGCGCAAGCTGCAATGGGCCATTCTGGTCGATGGCCCCGGCAGCAAATATTTGATTCAGCACAGTGCAGGCTCCGGCAAGACCAATTCCATTGCCTGGACGGCGCACTTTTTGGCCGAATTGCACGATGCCGACAACCGAAAAGTGTTCGATGTGGTGCTGGTGGTGTCCGAACGCAACGTGATTGACGGCCAGCTGCAAGATGCGCTGTTTGACTTTCAGCGCACCACTGGCGTGGTGGCAACCATCAAGAACACCGATGGCAGCAAGAGTGCCGCACTGGCCGAAGCCCTGTCTGGCAACAAGAAGATTGTGGTGTGCACCATCCAGACCTTTCCGTTTGCGCTGGAAGCGGTGCGGGAGCTTGCGGCCACGCAGGGCAAGCGCTTTGCGGTGATTGCCGATGAGGCCCACAGCTCGCAAACGGGTGAGGCCGCGAGCAAGCTCAAAGCCCTGCTGTCGCCAGAGGAAGTCAAAGACATCAACGACGGCGGCGAGGTCAGCAGCGAAGACATCCTGGCCGCGCAGATGGCGAACCGCGCCGATGACGGGGGCATCACCTTTGTGGCCTTTACCGCCACCCCCAAGAACAAGACGTTGGAGCTGTTTGGCACCCGGCCAGACCCTACCCGCAAGCCCGCACCTGATAACGTGCCCAAGCCTTTTCATGTGTACTCCATGCGGCAGGCCATTGAGGAGGGCTTCATTCTGGACGTGCTGCAAAACTACACGCCCTACAGCCTGGCGTTCAAGTTGGCCGAGAAAGGACGTGAAGGCAGCGGCCAGGAAGTGAACGAACGCGAAGTGGAGCGCAACGCAGCCATGAAGGGCATCATGGGCTGGGTGCGGCTGCACCCGTACAACATCGCCCAGAAAGTGCAGGTAGTAGTCGAACATTTCCGTGAGTTTGTGGCCCCGCTCCTGAACGGCAAAGCCAAAGCCATGGTGGTGGTCGGCAGCCGCCTCGAGGCAGTGCGCTGGCAGATGTCCATCGAGCGATACATCAAGACCCACAACTACGTGATGGGCACGCTGGTGGCTTTTTCTGGCGAGGTGAATGACAAAGACTCTGGCAGCGAGCCCTTCACCGAGAACAGCAAGACGCTGAACCCGGGCCTCAAGGGCCGTGACATCCGGGAAGCCTTCAAGGGCGACGAGTACCAAATTCTGCTGGTGGCCAACAAATTCCAGACGGGGTTTGACCAGCCGCTGCTGTGCGGCATGTACGTGGACAAGCGACTGGCAGGCATACAGGCCGTGCAGACCCTGAGCCGCCTGAACCGCGCCCACCCTGGCAAAGACACCACCTACGTGCTGGATTTTGTGAACGACACTGCCGAAGTGCTGGCGGCATTCAAGACCTACCACACCACTGCAGAACTCAGCGCCACCACTGACCCCAACCTGGTGTTCAACCTGCGCGCCAAGCTGGATGGCGCCGGGCATTACGATGATTTTGAAGTAGACCGGGTGGTGGCGGTGGCGCTGAACCCCCATGCCAAACAGAGCGAGCTGGTCGCCGCGCTGGAGCCGGTGCAAGACCGCATCATGAGGCGCTACAAGGCGGCCGTGGCGGATCTCAAGTCAGCCAAGGCGGCCAAAGATGAAGCAGCCACCAAAGCCGCTCAGGACGATCTGGATGCACTGAACCTGTTCAAGGGCGACATGGGGGCCTACCTGCGGCTCTACACCTTTTTGTCGCAGATCTTTGATTACGGCAACACCGGCATAGAAAAGCGGGCCATGTTTTACAAGCGCCTGCTGCCCCTGCTGGAGTTCGGCCGCGAGCGCGAAGGCATTGACCTTTCCAAAGTGGTTCTCACGCACCACCATCTGAAAGACCAGGGCAGCCGCACTTTGCCGCTGAGTAATGGCGAAACGCCCAAGTTGGCCCCCATCACCGAGGCGGGCAGTGGCAGCGTGCAAGAGCAGCAGAAGGTTTACATGGCCGAGCTGATCGAAAAGCTCAACGATCTCTTTGGCAGCGAGACCAGCGAACAGGATCAACTACGTTACGTCAACGGCACCATCTTGGGCAAAGTGGCTGAATCCACCACCTTGCAGCAGCAAGCCGCAAACAACACCAAGGAGCAGTTTGCCAACTCGCCAAACCTCAAGATCGAGTTGCAGAACGCGATCATTGACTCGCTGGACGCGCACAACGCCATGAGCAGCAAAGCGTTGAATTCGCCCCTCGTGATGCACGGGCTGCTGGACATCCTGCTGAATCATTCGGGCTTGTATGAAAGGCTGCGCGGTCAATCAGGGCCAAGGCCCGGGTGAGTTCTCGTTTTGGTCAAGTAGCCGTTGACCCGGCATTGCGCTCACAAAAATACGCCACGAAGTAGTCATGGCCGCAGTCATCGCACCAGCCGAATGCAATTTGCAGCGTGTAGTGCAAATCCGCGACTGAGCTGTCACTGTGCACCAATAAGGCGGTGCCAAATCATCGGGCTGATTTGACGAATCCACACGTGGAACTGGTAGATCTTGACCTCCACGGTCTTGGTTGTGCCCATGGTGGAGCCAGTGTAGAAAAAAGGCGGAAAACTCAAACTGAATTGCTCAGCCCCCGGTTTGTTCCACTCTGCGGCTTAGGCAGCATAAGCAAAGGCAATCAAGCAATTCGATGAAATCGTTGTCCCAACATCTCTGGCCCAATCAAAGTTACCCCACCAGGGGTCACATGAAAGCCACGCACCCGATCATGTTCCGCGTCCAGGCCGGCACTGAATCCGTCAGGCAACTTGCAGTGCTTGTCCACGATGGTTCTGCGCAGGCTCACGCCTTTGCCGATGGTCACATCTGGCAGCACTACGGAGTCCGCAATAAAACTCCCTTCTCCGACCTTAACTTTGGAGAAGAGGATCGAGTGCAGCACATTGGCACCACTCACAATGCAGCCGCTTGACACCAATGAGTTGTGCGCCTCACCTTTGCGACCGTTCTCGTCAAATACAAACTTTGCCGGTGCCAGTTGGCGCTGCAGGCTCAAAATAGGCCAGTCATCGTCATACAGGTTAAGTTCCGGAACCACCGAAGTGAGATCCATATTGGCTTCCCAATAGGCATCGACGGTGCCGACATCGCGCCAGTAGGGAGTGGTGTCAACCATATTGACGCAACTGTCATTGAAGCTATGGGCGAAAACGCGGTGTCTGGCCAGCAGCGAGGGAATGATGTCCTTGCCAAAATCGTGGCTTGAAGATGGATCGGCTGCGTCCCGCTCGAGTTCAGAGACCAACAGTCCAGCGTTAAATACGTAGATTCCCATACTGGCCAAGGCGTGTGTCGGGCGGTGTGCAAGTGCCGCGGGCTGCTCTGGTTTTTCTGCGAAAGCAACGATGCGGTGCTCCCCATCGATCGCCATCACACCAAATTCACTGGCCTTTTCCACGGGCACTTCCAGACAGGCAACGGTCATTTCGGCACCACGCGCCACATGCTCGCTCAGCATGATCGAGTAGTCCATCTTGTAGATGTGGTCGCCACCCAGCACCAATACCAGGTCCGGGCGGACCTCGTCAATAATGTGCAGATTCTGGAACACAGCATTGGCCGTCCCGCTATACCATGATGCACCGTGCTGTTGCTGGGCTGGCACCACATCGACGTATTCGCCCAACGTGGCAGCCAGGAAACTCCAGCCGTGTTCAATGTGGCGGATCAGGCTTTGTGCCTTGTACTGCGTCAACACAGCAATATGTCTGACACCGGAGTTGACACAATTGCTCAGAGCAAAGTCAATGATGTTCAGATTGCCCGCAAAAGGTACCGCTGGCTTGGCTCGCCAGTCGGTCAGTTCGTGCAACCGGCTACCTCGTCCACCGGCCAGCACAAGCGCATAGGTCCGCTCGGCAAGGTGGCTTTTCGGGTCATAAGTCATAGATCGGCTTTCAAAAAAAGGTGTTGAGGCGAGACCTTCATGTTGCTGATCTGCAACGGAAATTCAACCGCATGCGGATAAGTATGACACGGGTTTTTTGATTTGCAAGCCGTTGCCGTCGACCAGTGCAGTTTGAGCCGTCGCGGCGGCTGAATGACGAGACCTCTGGCAAAAAGCGGCCTGCTGATCGACCTCAAAGTCCGGTGCCGGTTGCGCCACCCCAGGGCTGCACAACTGCAGGCTTTGGGCAATGCACTGCGGCCGTCGGGCAGCCTAATAGCTCCTGAATTGATAGCAGCTTGCGCTTATTCCACGGGCCACAAGCCAATTTCACACACAAACTTCCGCACCGTTACGACCCGGGCTTGGCCGTGCAAGGAACCAGGCCCGAAGTTGTGGCGCAGGCGCTATCCGAGTGCGGACTCCGCTTCGTTGCGGGTTTCGTAAATGTGGGAGGACAGACCACGGGCACGGATCGCGGGGCCCAGCTTTTTCACCAGGAATGCGCTGGTGCTGTAGCGCGTGACGTTGTCATAGTAGTGGGTGGTAATGTGTTCCACCGCCTTGGCATACGCCTCCAGTGCGGGCTCGAGTACTTCGAATCCATCGTAGTTGACCACCACATTGACGCGGTGACCAATTTCCTTGCAGCGTGTGACCACTGCGTACTCAACGTCGGATACGTCTTTGGGCGACACCAGCTTGAGGCCCTGGAAGTTGATGAACAGGCGGTTGCTTTGGGGGTTCCATGAAATGCGTTCCAGCATGGAAATGGCCAGCAGGCTGTCCTTGAGTCCCATGGGGGCATCACGGAAGATGCGTGCGTCCATGGGCTGCGGATTCCTGATGCGGGGTCTAAACGCCATTTGCGCCAGGATGTCGCGCTCCATATCGATGCCGGGCGCTACTTCCAGCAGTTCGAGCCCGTCTGCCGTCAGGCCAAACACACAGCGCTCGGTGATGTAGAGCACCTTCTTGCCGGCCTTGGCGGCATATTCGCCACTGAAGGTGATTTGGCCCAATTGATCGACAAACTTCCTGAATTTGCCCTCGGTGGCGATGGTCAGGGTGCCGTCCCCGGTGCGCACGCTCAGCCCACCTGCCGTGAAGGTGCCGATGAACAGCACGGCGCGGCTGTTTTGCGTGATGTTGATGAACCCCCCCGCACCGGCCAGCTTGGGGCCAAAGCGGCTGACATTGATATTGCCGCGCGCATCGCTCTCGGCCAGCCCCAGTATGGCGAGGTCGAGACCTCCGCCATCGTAAAAATCGAATTGCTGGTTGGTATCGAGCACGGCCGTGGCATTGACCGAGGTACCAAAGTTCATGTGGCTGCCCGGTACGCCACCTATCACGCCGGACTCTGCAGTGAGGGTGATGTAGGACAGCAGACGCTCTTCGTTGGCGATGCTGGACACGCCTTCGGGCATGCCCACACCCAGGTTCACCACGGCATTGGGTAACAGTTCAAAGGCCGCGCGGCGTGCAATGATCTTGCGTTCGTCCAAGGCCATGGAAGGGACCGCCTCCAGCGGCATGCGCATGGCACCCGAGAGTGCAGGGTGATACGGGGTGGCAAAAGTCTGCATGTGCAGCTCCGCAGGAGCGACCACCACGCAATCCACCAGCATGCCCGGGACCTTCACCTGGCGTGGTGCCATGGTGCCCGCTTCGGTGATGTACTGGACCTGGGCTATGACGACGCCACCGGAATTTTTCGCAGCCATTGCAATGGCCAGCGTGTCTTGCGTCAAGGCTTCGTTTTCCATGGACAGGTTGCCATCGGTGTCGGCGGTGGTGGCACGGATGAGCGCCACTTGCGGCTTGGGCAGGCGGTAGTACAGCATCTCTTCACCAGCCACGGTCACCAGATCGATGAGATCCTCTGTGGTTTGGGCGTTGATTTTTGCGCCTTCCTGGCGAGGGTCTACAAAGGTGCCCAGCCCCACCCGCGTGAGGTTGCCGGGCAAGCCTGCAGCGATGTCGCGGTACAGGCGTGACATCACCCCCAGGGGAAAGTTGTAGGCCTGTATCTTGCCGCCCATTGCCAGCGCCGCCATGCGTGGCACCTGCCCCCAGTGGCCGCCTATGGCGCGTGCGACCAGCCCTTCGCGTGCCAGCCGGTTGACGCCCTTGTCCACAGCGTCTCCGGGGCCACCTCCCCAGACCAGGGTCAAGTTCTGAGGGCGCAGGGTCTTTTCGTGGCATGCAGCCAGGGCATGCAACAGTGCGTCAGGAACGCCGACCGGACCAAAGCCGGAACAGATGACGACATCTCCATCGTGTACCAGTGCGACGGCGTCTGCGGCAGAAACTTCTTTGGTTTTCATTCAACTTCTCAACAAAAATTCCAAGGCAACCGATTTGCCAGGACGATGTAAATCGGAGTGGAGATGGTCTCGGACCCGCGCTGAGGTCTCTCTGACCTGAATCAAGGCATGCACAAGCAGGGCTGGAGCAGGGACTCTAATTCCGTCTCAAATCACTGCCTTTTTAAGCCACTCGGCAAAGGCGGCCACCTCCCAACGGTCCAGTCGCTGCAGGGTCCGTGTAGTCGCCGTGGTGCCGGACGGAATTTCGCCGCCAATTGCATCCGTCGATTCACGCAGCGACAGGGAACGCAGCGGCAGGGAACTTGTGCCGAACGACGCACTCCTATAATTACAGTCTACGGTTCATCATGCGCGCGCTTGCCACCTTCTTACTATTGATTTTTTGTGTTGTCACCCTGACAACGCCATCAGCGCTTGCGGCTCGCATATCGCCGGTTTCGGCCGCAGCTGAAACGACGGCGCATTGCCAGACCGGTGTCGATCATTCAGATTGGCATTTGGCTGACCCGGCCAAATCCACCCAATCTGCTGACCCTGCTGATGCCGACACCGGGGATTGCGCTGACTGCAGCAGTTGTCAGATGTGCTGTTGCCAGTGCCAGCCCTTGCTGGCAACGTTGAACGCGTCGCAGGCCGCTAGCCACTCCGGCAGCATGCCTGAGCATGCTGTGGCCGGTAGGGTCAGCATCACTGCCGCGCCCGAATTGAAACCCCCCCGCAAGTAATTCTCCCGTTTGTTGGTTTGGCTGCCCTGCCTGGTCGCATGGGTGGCGGTTTTTTACTTGTTCAAATTTGGAGAATGCAAAATGTCTATGACGCATTACATGGAGTTGCTGGCGCAAAACCAGCCCTGGAACCTGATCTTGTTTATGGCGATACCGGTGAT
>JAIFLV010000133.1 GCA_020048895.1 Rhodoferax sp.
AGCCGCTCAATAGCAGCCTGTGATGCAAAGTTGAAGTTGTCGGTTCGCCAGCCCACGACATAGCAGCCTAAAGTCTCGAATGCGTGTGTCAGCAACAGCAACTTGCAGGTGGTGTTGACATGGCTGCGCTGCGCCGATTTGCTATACCAGGTCCAGCCAATCTCCACGCGTTTGATCGCGGGCACGATGTCGTGGTAGCTGGTGCACCCCAGCACCTTGCCCGACTCGGCATGCACTACTGCAAATGCAAACCTGTTGCCGGCGTCGCGCATGGCCAGCGCATCGGTGATGTAGCGCGCCGTATTGTCGGGCTCTGGCACCGAGGTGACGCGTATGTTCCACAGTGCACCATCGGCCGCGGCCGCTCGAAGCCCCGCTTCGTGGCCAAGCGCCAGAGGCTCGAGCCGCACACCGCGTGCAGAAAGAATAACGGGTTCCACAAAGACCATGTTCAGTCTTTTTCACGAGAAGAAGCCGCCTGGCTGGCACGCCAGCGTCGCGCCAATTGCAGGCCGACACCGCCACCCAAACCTACCAGGAGAATTGCACCGATGCTGGCCGCACCGTAGCCAGGCGCAAACAAGTCCATCCCAGTGAGTTGCCCGCCCCAAAAGCCGAGCAGTGCGCCGCCGACGAAGCCTACGGCATCCGATATTCCTTCCAGAAGGGGGGAGTTTTTCATTGTCTGCGGGGTCTCAACGGTTGTGGCGCTGCATGAACATCAGTTTTTCAAACAGCGTGACATCCTGCTCGTTCTTGAGTAGCGCACCCACCAGCGGCGGAACAGCCATCTTGTCGTCTTTGGTCTGCAACGCTTCCACCGGAATATCCTCCGCGAGCAGGAGCTTGAGCCAGTCCAGCAGTTCACTGGTGGAAGGTTTTTTCTTCAAGCCGGGCAGATTGCGCACATCGTAAAACGTCTTCATGGCGGCGCTGAGCAATTCTTTCTTCAGGCCGGGAAAGTGCACGTCCACGATGCTTTGCATGGTGGGGGCATCAGGAAACTTGATGTAGTGAAAGAAGCAGCGACGCAAAAAGGCGTCCGGCAGTTCTTTTTCGTTGTTCGATGTAATGAATACCAACGGGCGGTGCTTGGCTTTGACCAGTTCACGCGTCTCGTAGCAGTAAAACTCCATACGGTCGATCTCCCGCAGCAGATCGTTGGGAAACTCGATGTCGGCCTTGTCGATTTCATCAATGAGCAATGCAACCGGTCGGTCGGCAGTAAAGGCTTGCCAAAGCACGCCCTTGACAATGTAGTTGTGGATGTTCTTGACGCGCTCGCCGCCATCAATGTCCGACAGCTGGGAGTCACGCAGACGGCTCACGGCATCGTATTCGTACAGGCCTTGTTGTGCCTTGGTGGTGGATTTGATGTGCCACTGCAGCAGCGGCATCGCAAGGGCCTGAGCCACTTCCTCGGCCAGCATGGTCTTGCCGGTGCCGGGCTCGCCCTTGACCAACAGTGGTCTTTGCAGGGTGATGCTGGCATTGACCGACAGCATCAGGTCCTGGGTTGCAACGTAGTTCTTGGTGCCGTGGAATTTCATGAAAATTGCAGTGCTCTATGAGGGTAAATACGGGTAATCAAAGGGCGCCATGGCGCGAAGAGGTGATCGATATAATGGCCCACCCATTTTTACCAGTCACTGCTTGATTGTCATCGCAAAATGAAAAAACTGCTGCTCTCACTTGCCACCCTGCTTGTCGCTTCGGTGACCCTGAGCGTTGCCCATGCTCAGGAAGTGAAGGGCGATGGATTGGCCGGTCAAAAGAAAATTGCGATGTGTATTGGATGCCACGGCATTGTGGGTTTTCATGCCAGTTTTCCTGAAGTCTACAAAGTGCCCAAGATCTCCGGGCAAAGCGCAAAGTACATAACATCGGCTCTGGCCGCCTACAAGCGGGGGGAGCGCAAGCACCCCACCATGCGGGGTATTACCGATGCATTGACGGATCAGGATATGGCGGATCTTGCCGCCTACTTCAGTACCAATGGTGTGAACTTCAACCAGGTTGCCCCGGGCAAGGCCCCAACTGGCTCTGCCAAAGCCATGGAATTAGTGGCCAAAGGGGCGTGTGTGAGTTGTCATGGTGACAGTTTTAGTAAACCCATCGATCCGTCATATCCCAAGATTGCCGGCCAGTATCCCGACTACCTCTATGCGGCCTTGAAAGCCTACAAGACCACCGATAAGGAAATGATTGGTCGCGGCAATGCCATCATGGCGGGCGTCGCCAAGCAGTTCAGCAATGACGAACTCAAAGAACTGGCCAACTATGTGGGCAGTTTGCCGGGCGAACTCAAGACTGTTCCTGAGAGCTGGATTCGCTAATCGGCGCGCATTTGCGGCGGGTTCACCTCGCCAAATGCGGGGTTGACCGTGCGTGCACCCACTGGTGTTACGCCTCGCAGGACCGAGGCCTTGGCCCCCGGAACTGAGCATGAACCGGTCTTGATGTAGTGCAGCGCGCTTGCCAGGCGCGCCTCGGCTGGGTCGCCCAGTTGATGGTCCAGGTCATCGGGAACTTCGCAGGTGGGTGCCAAGCCACTGTCGTAGCGTCCCATTCCCAATGCATTGACGGTTTCAAAGCTCACAGCGTTGTACGTCAGGCCGCAGGCATCCACAGGCAAAAATCCATACGGCTTGCCAAATGTCGTGGCACCAATCTGGATGACATTTTTGTGGGGAATCAAGCCGTTGATGACCAATTCGCTGGCCGAAGCGGTTCCTTCTGCGGTGATGAAGATGACGCGGTTCAACCCATTTAATGGCGCGGCCGGCAACTCGGACGAACTTGAGGAAAACGCATACACGGTGTTGTTCTCGGGGTGCTTGGCGTTGTAGCGCAAGTGTGTAAATACGCGACCCGCAAGTTCGATCCCTCCGATCATGCTGGCAAGATCACGTGCAACCGAAATGCTTCCACCCCCGTTGTAGCGCAAATCAACGATGAGTTCTTTCACATCTTCCTTGACAAAAGTCCTGAATGCGGCCCCTAGTTCAGATGCGCTGGCGTTGATGAACTGCTGGTAGGCAAAATAGCCTACCTTGACCGAGGAAGTTCCATTGTTCTGCGTGAAGACAGCCGTTGCAGGCACCGAAACGTAGGGAAACTCGGCCGAGCTGACGGTCAGGGTACGGGTCGTGCCCTGGGCGTTGCGCACCACCAGAGTTCTGGGTTGGCCCGCCGCCGTGGCGCGACCCGGCGTTCCTGCAATGATTTGTGCTGGCGTATAGCCATCGATGGAAATGACGGTGTCACCGCGTTTCAGTCCCGCCAGTCCCACCGGGCTCTTCGGCTCCACCATGCGAACCTTCAGAACGGTCTTGGCGGCATCGCTCCAGGTTACCGAGTAACCATAGCCCATAAAAATGCCTTCGCCATAGAACTGTTGAAACTGCGCTGTGGTTTCAGAGTAACTGTAGCGATCCACCACCGGATAGAGCAACGACTGGAAAAATCCATTCATGTCCGCCGCATCGGCATTTGCGGTGCCCATGTTGGCATACCAGAAGTAGCGGTCCTTCATGTAGCTTTGCAGCCAGCTACGCTGGTCAGCGGTGGAGCAACTGGCGGGTGCACGGCCGTACGCATCGGAGCCACTGCTGGCACTTCCGCTATCACTTCCACTGCCGCCACCGCCACACCCGCTGAGCCACCCCAAACCCAGCGCGAGAACTATGGCAGAGGTGATGCGGTTGCGAAGAAGCGACGGCCGGGTCGAATGGGTGGGGTGGTACATAAGGGAATCCCGCAGAGAAGGCGATAGAAAAGAATACCAGATGCTAGTCGCGCGTGGCGTGGCGCTGCACACAGGCCACGTACGACGCGCCGTCGGGTGCGCGTCCGCTGCTCTGGCTGTCTTGCAGCATTCTGCCCAGGCACTCCATGGCGTCGTGATGGGCGTGGTGCAGGGAGTTGTGCCGGTGGGTCAGCAACTCGACTGCCTGCCGGATGCCGCGTGGCTGGTCGATGCTGCACTGCTCTGTGATGGATAGATGCATGGACAGATGCAGGAACGCGTTGCTTCGACCCTCTTGTTGTGTGCCGATGGTAGCCAGGGCCGCGTCCAGGTCAGCGAAGTCGCTCGCGTATTCGGGGTGCTCATCCATCCATTGGACCGCTATGATTTCAATAGCTTCCAACGCAAGCCCAGAGCGTCCTTTCGCATAACTATTGCAAAAAAACCGCCGGACATCAGCTTGCGATGGATTGAACATGGCGTTAGATTAACACGCCCACAGAGGCCGTTTGGGCCACTGTGGGCATGACTGGTCGTCTTACAGGCGTGTGACGCCCGAGACATAGCCCACCAGTTTGCCATCGGCATACAGCGCGCCTTCCGGAGCGCCTGCTTCGGCATAGAACTCCAGTGCGACTGCCAGCGGGTCGGTCTTACCTGACCGCGGTGCAAGCTGGCGTGCCAGGCGGGCCAAAACCGCGCTTGCTGCACGTAACAAAGTTGCTGCAACGAGGCGGGGTCGGCGGCCAAGTTGCCAGGAAGCGGCGGGTGGACGCCAGGTCAAACTCTTTATCATGATAATTTCTCCTTGCCCTCGGCGGTTCGGAAACAACTTCGGGAGTGTTGGGTTCTGCGGGGTGGAGGGGAGATGTCACTCAGATAAGGCCTGTGCCAATTTTTGAGCTTGCCTCAATGATAAAGTAAACATTATCTTGAGCAAGTCAAGATAACAAAAATTTCTGTCGCGCTATTTCTTCTGTTTCAACGGCGCAACACGCGCCTGGCTGCGCAGCCACAGGTCATGCCCATCGCTGGCCAGTGGTGCTGGTGAAGCCGGGGTTTTCCCGGATGCGGCACCGGTCAAGGGTGCTGCGTTGCCGCGCGGCGCAGTCGCCATGGTGGGCTTTGCGTTGGCAGTCCCTGGCGTCAGTACTTCACCCAGCAGGTCCAGCAGCCGTGTGCGTGCGCGCTGGGGGTGGCGTCGGTAGTAGGTAAGAACCAGCCCGACAATGAAGCGCTCATCGTCATCTTGCGGGGTTGAACTATCCGTCTGCGCCGACATTGCAGATGTCGCAGCAGGAGCCGTCGTGGTGCTCGGTGCTGATCCGTTGTGGTCCTGGTCCATCCAGCCATAGGGTTTGTGGCACAACTGTTCAAACTGGCGCGCCAGGCGCTCGCCAATCTGGCGTGAACGGCTTTTGATCTGGCTCCAGTAACTCGGCTGCACCTGCACACGCAGGGCGAAGCGTCCTTCGAGCCCGCGCAAGGTTGCCGCATCGGGGTGCTTTACCGTGGCGCGCACAAATTCATCAAACAGGGCGATCGCGTTGTTGAATCGGATCTGTGCGACATCGGGACTGCTACTCATACTGCGATGATAAACCGTCCTTTACCAAGATCGCTCGCCTGTGGACGGCACGACGCGTCCCATTCAATACTAATTTGATAGCATGTCACGCTTGTCCCACGGGCGCTAGAGCCCTTTTTCATGCCCAACCATGCCGCTGCCCCTGATCACTGACCCGTCGTTCTACCTGGTGGCCGTGCCGGCGGTGCTGCTGATGGGTGTGAGCAAAAGCGGGTTTGGCGCGGGTTTCGGGTCGCTGGCCGTACCCATGATGGCGCTGGTGGTGAGTGTGCCGGAAGCGGCGGCCATCCTGATGCCGGTGCTGCTGTTGATGGATGCGCTGGGCATGGCGGCATTTCGCAAGGACTTCGACCGCCGCCTGCTGACGTTCCTGGTGCCGTTAGGCGTATTGGGCATCGTGTTGGGTACTGTCTTGTCAAATGGATTCCCTACGCCTGGCTCGGCCTGCTCGATGGGCGCAATATGGCAACTTCACTGGTGCTCTTGCCATTGGCGCCGATGGGTGTTTGGTTAGGCGTACGGCTGGCGCGCCGCATCGACCAAGTCCTGTTCTACCGTTTTCTTTACACCGGCATGTTTCTTACCGGCGTCAAGCTTTTGTGGGACGGGTTGGCGGCAATGTAGGTGCTTCACCGATGCGGTCGCGATTGGCAAGACTTGGAAACAGTTTGAGCCAGCTGGCGGCGATGATGATCGTGCCGCACCCGCCTACCACGACCGATCCCACCGGACCCCACAGGGCGGCCGTAGCGCCGGACTCAAACTCCCCCAACTGGTTCGAAGCTCCAATGAAGATGGAATTCACCGCCGACACCCTGCCGCGCAGTTCATCGGGAGTTTCCATCTGCATGAGTGTCAGGCGCATAACAACGCTGATGTTGTCGGCTGCACCGGAAAGCGCCAGCGCCAGCAGCGAGAGCCCGAAATGGGTGGACAGGCCAAAAACAATGGTGGCCAGGCCAAACACCGCCACCGATGCCAGCAGTTTGTGCCCCACACGTCGCTCGATGGGCCAGCGCAGCAGCACCAGCGACATCACCAGAGCGCCCGCCGCAGGAGCCGCTCTGAGCAGCCCCAGTCCCATCGGACCCGTGTCGAGGATGTCACGCGCATAGATGGGGAGCAGGGCGGTGGCGCCACCCAGCAGCACCGCAAACAGGTCGAGTGAGGTTGCTCCCAGCAGTATTTTCCGTTGCCATACGTATTCCACGCCAGCCAGAACCGTCCGCCAGGTAGCTGCCTGTAACGAGGGTTTGTGGTCATAGCGTACTGTCAGGGTCAAAAGGCAACTGCCTAATAGTAAAGCTGCGCAGCAGGCGTACACCGTGGTCGGTCCCGCTGCGTACAGTAAGCCGCCCAATGCCGGACCTCCGATGACCGCCACCTGCAATCCACTGGAACTCAGTGCGATGGCACGCTGCAGCAGATCTTGCGGTACCAGCAACGGCGTGAGCGCCTGTTGCACCGGCATCTGGAAAGCCCGGGCTATGCCCAAAGCCACCGACAGGACAAAAATCATCTCGCGCGTGGCGAACCCTCCATGGGTTGCAGCCGCCAGCAGCGCGGCCACCACAGCCTGCAACGCCATGCAGGCCGCGAAAATGCGTCCGCGGTGCAACCGGTCCGCCACATGACCCGCTGGCAAGGTGAGCAACAAGGCAGGGATGAACTGGAACAGCCCGACCAGACCCAGGTCCCAGGCGCTCAGCGTAATGTCGTACATGTGCCAGGCCAGCGCCACCATCAGCATCTGGTTGCCCATGATGCCCGCCATGCGTGCCCACCAGAACCGCACGAAATGGCGGTGGGCAAGGAGTTGGCGTAGCGCGGTCTGGGGCATGGCCCCAAGCTTACCAAGTTGTCGTCGGCCGGTTGAATGTAAAGATGGCAGATCAGGCGTTACAACCGGTGTTGACGCGCTATAAATGAATGGTGCTACGGCATCGCGCGTCAACAAAAACGCAGTGCCTGGCGTTAAGCAGTGACGGGGCCTTCGCACCTGTTCTTTTCTGTTCGAGAGGTCGCTTGTTATGAAGTATTTGCTGGCTTGGTCATGTGCACTCGCTGCGTTGCTCAGTGCTGCCCCCCAGGGCGTTTTTGCGCAGCACCGGGATTACCATCGTGGGCCAGGCCGTGGATGGGGCGGTGATATCCGGCACTTTGAGGCACACGATTTCAACCGGTGGCGCTCAGGCAGCTGGCGCCACACCAGCCACGCCGGGCGCCTGGGGTGGTGGTGGGTCGCGGGTGGTGCGTGGTATTTTTATCCGCGGCCGATTTATCCCTATCCGGATCCGTATTTGCCTTCCACAGTGATCGTTCAAACCGCACCGCCGGTGGTTATGGCTCCCGCACCCCCAGTCGTGGTCCAGGAGGCACCGCCACAGGTCTGGTATTACTGTGAAGCGTCCGCGGGCTATTACCCCTATGTGCCGGCGTGCCCTGGCGGATGGAAAACCGTTCCGGCCGTACCGGCGAGTCCACCCCAATGAAGCGCGCCTCTTTCCAGTGTTTCAGCGTGGCCGTCGTCGGATGTCTGCTGGGGTTGACCGGGTGTGCCGCTGTGCCTCAGGAACCACGCATTGCGGCATATCCCTCACCGGGGAAACCGCCCGACCTGTTCGCCGCGGAGGATGATCAGTGTCGGGCCATGGCGGCTGATGCCATGGATGCCGACTCGCCAGCCGAGTCGGTCGTAGGTTCAGCGTTGGTGGGCACCCTCATTGGAGCCGCAGTGGGCAATGCAGTCAGTGGCAGACACCACGACCGTACCGAAAGCGGCGCCATTGCCGGTCTGATCATGGGCACCGCCGCTGGCTTGAACCGCAGCACCGCGATCGACCAGTCGGCGCAGCGTCTGTTTGATCGGATTTATGCGCGCTGCATGGTGGCTAAGGGGAACCGGCTGCCGGGGGTTGTCTATCGACCATCCGCGATGCCTCCTCCTCCTCCTCCGGTCGGCGCGGGCTACTATCCGCCACCTCCTCCACCTCCACCCGGCGCAGGCAACTATCCTCCCCCGCCGCCCCCGCCCCCGCCACCAGCAGGGGTGCCGCCACGCTGAGCCTCGCGCTCCTGCGATATCTCCGGTAGCTACGGTTTTGATAGCTTGCTGCGCACTGTCTGTGGGCGTCAGGGCCATATTTCATTCTTGCTGCACGAGTTGCCAATGGACGCAATCCTGGGATCGGTATGGCTGTCAACAAGTCAGGACGGGTGTGCGCCACAGCGGTAACATAGAGCAATTTCCAGCATCGGGAGACTGTGATGCCCATTGTGGTCGTAGCCAATCCAAAAGGCGGTGTCGGTAAATCAACGCTGGCAACCAACGTGGCAGGCTTTTTTGCCAGTCTGGGGCACAGCGTGATGCTGGGCGACATCGACCGTCAGCAGTCCTCGAAGCTGTGGCTGGGATTGCGACCCGCGGCGGCACGGTCCATCCACTCCTGGGATGTGGGTGGCGACCAGATGGCGCGACCTCCCAAGGGAACGACACATGTGGTGCTCGACACGCCCGCAGGGTTGCATGGGGGGCGCTTCAAGGAAGTCATGAAGATGGCCGACAAGATCGTGATTCCCCTGCAACCCAGCGTGTTCGACATTTTTGCCACACGGGCATTTCTGGACCAATTGGCCGATAACAAGCACTCCGGCAAGACCCGTATCGCCCTGGTCGGAATGCGTGTCGATGCCCGCACTCTGGCCGCAAACCATCTGCACGAATTTGTCGACCAGCTGGGCATGCCGATGCTCGGCTACCTGCGTGATACGCAGAACTACATTCATCTGGCGGCAAGGGGGTTGACTCTTTTTGACGTGACGCCGAGCCGGGTCGCCAAGGATCTGGAGCAGTGGCAGCCACTGTGTCACTGGTTGCAGGCCTGACGTTGGTGCTGCCTTGTCGCTGGATTGACAGACCCTTGGTGTGTACTTTTTTACACTGAGGCGATGAAAACCTTTGAAACCCTTGCAGAACTCGTGCCCCTCGTCGGCCAGGAACTCGCCATCAGCGACTGGATCACCGTCACGCAGGAACAGATCAATCTGTTTGCCCAAGCCACGGGCGACCACCAGTGGATCCATGTGGACGAAGAACGTGCCAAGTCAGGCCCCTTTGGCACCCCGATTGCACACGGGTTTCTCACGCTCTCCATGCTGCCGAAGTTTTTTGAGTCGGCTTTGAGAATTGTGGAGACGCGCATGGGAGTGAATTACGGCCTCAACAAGGTACGCTTCATCGCGCCGGTGCCGGTAGGCAGTCGCCTGCGTGCGCACATGAAGTTGCTGGCGTGTGACCCGATTGACAACAACGGTAAGCAGATGACCTGGGAAGTGACGGTGGAGCGCGAAGGTGCGCCCAAGCCAGTTTGTAGTGCCGAGTCGATTGCCAGACATTACCCGTGAAGCCTGGGCGGCAGAGCGTTCTGCGCAGGTCAAGGAGGAGCCCGCAAAGCGGGCGGGGGACACGGAGCAGAGCGCTCTGCCGCCCAGGCTTCTAGCGCCCGACGGGACTATCCCTGAAACCCATTTTGCCGCCAAGCCTCAAACACGGTGATGGCCACTGCATTGCTCAGGTTCAGACTGCGCTGTCCTTCAAGCATGGGTAGCCTGAGGCATTGGGCGGGCGTGAATGCGCTGCGCACGGTGTCGGAAATCCCCTTGGTTTCCGATCCGAATACCAACCAGTCACCGGGTTGAAATGCAACGTCATACGGGCTGCGCGTGCCGCGGGTGGTGAGGGTGAAGAGCCGCTCGGGGGCGGGTTGTGCAGTGTCCAGAAAAGCCTGCCAACTGGCATGGCGAAGCAGCGTGGCGTACTCATGGTAGTCCAGGCCTGCTCGACGCATGTGCTTGTCGTCAAAGTTGAAGCCCAGCGGTTCCACCAAGTGCAGCGTGCAGCCGGTGTTGGCGGACAGGCGGATCACGTTGCCTGTGTTGGGTGGTATTTCGGGCTCGACCAAAACGATGTGAAACATCGGCTCAGGGCTTTCTATCGTGCAGCAGATCGCGCAGACGCTTGGGCGCGGGAATAAGCGGTGTGCGGCTACGCGTCCACGCACCCTGCTCGGTGGGCGACATGGCGCGACCACGGCTCATGAACCACGATGCCAGTTTGTACAGCCCCAGGCGGCTGTACACCTGTGACCAGACGCTCCAGATGGCAGTGCCCCCAGCGGTGCGCGCCGCGCCACTGCCGCGCAAAGTGGCTTCTTCGCTTTCGGGTTGGGCCATGGCCTCGTTGCGCAGACGCACCAGAATGTCGGGGATAGGGATCTTTACCGGACACACTTCGGAGCATGCTCCGCACAGGGTGGAGGCAAAGGCCAGCGGGTAGGTGCTTTCCAGCCCGAGCATGTGGGGGGAGATGATGGCGCCAATCGGGCCGGGGTAGGTTGTTCCATAGGCATGACCCCCAATGCGAGCGTATACCGGGCAGTGGTTCATGCAGGCGCCGCAGCGTATGCACTGCAGTGTGGCGCGCAGTTGTTCATCCGCGTAGGCCTGGGTGCGGCCGTTGTCGAGCAGGATGAGGTGCACTTCATCCGGGCCATCGAGCTCACCGGGCTTGCGTGGCCCGCTGATGAGATTGAAGTAGGTCGTCACTGCCTGGCCCGTGGCCGAGCGTGCCAGCAGGCTGTAGAGCGGGGGCACATGTTCGAGCTTTTCGACCACCTTTTCGATGCCAGTGATGGCAATGTGCACTTTCGGAACGGTGGTGCACATGCGGCCATTGCCTTCGTTCTCCACCAGGCACAGGGTCCCGGTCTCCGCCACGGCGAAATTCACGCCGGACAGACCAATATCGGCGTCGGCAAATTTACGCCGCAACACCCGGCGACCAATCTGGATCAGTGCGTCCACGTCTTCGGTGTAGGCAACACCCGGCACTTCCTGGGCAAATAGCTGGGCAATCTCCTGCTTGGTCTTGTGAATGGCCGGCATGATGATGTGCGACGGCTTTTCGCCAGCCAGCTGCACAATGTATTCACCCATGTCGGACTCAAAGGCTTCGATGCCCGCCGCCTCCATAGCGTGGTTGAACTCGATTTCTTCACTCACCATGGATTTGCCCTTGATGATGTGGCGGGCGTGGTTGCGCTTGGCAATATCCAGGGCAATGGCGTTGGCTTCTTCCGGGGTTTGCGCCCAATGCACCTGCACTCCATTGGCAGTCAGCCTGGCTTCGAGTTGCTCCAGCAGGCGCGGCAGGTGCGCCAGGCTATAGCGTCTAATGGCCGCACCCAAGTCGCGCAAGCCTTCGCGCTCGTCCTGGTCTGGGAACTGGCTCTTGTGCTTGGCCTGCAAAAAGTCCATGGCTCCGCGAAAATTCTTGCGTTGCCCCGGGTTGTTCAGGACGCTGCGGCTGCGCTCCTTGAAGTCGTCCATCGGGTGAATCGGTACAACGCGGCTCATGTTGCGTCTCCTTGCGCGTGGCGCAGCAACACGACCAGTTCCTTGGGCCCGTGCGCACCATAGGCCAATGTTTGCTGGATGTCGGCGGTTTTGGATGGGCCTCCGATCAGGAGTGCGTTGGTGGGCATGCCATCTTTCCAGCCCTCGGTGGTGATGGCAGAGTGCAAATCCGAGTGGATGGACGCTACATCCAGCAGCACGAAGTGGATATGGGGCACCAGCGACATCAGGCGCGGCTCTGACGGCGTAGGCCAGAGGATGATGCTGCCGATTTCGGCAATGGCGCTGCGCGACGAGGTCAAGGATGCGTCAACGGTGTCAAAGAGCGTATCGCGCCAGGCTTCGATGGGTTGCTCGTAGCGCACCAGTTGCAGGTTGCCGAGATCACGCGCTTCGAGCACCGCACCGTGGGGGGTGTTGGTGCCAGTCAGCAGGTTGCGTATGCCCTTGGCCTCGGCGACACGCAGCAAGACCTCGGGCCACGTACTGTCCGTCACATCATGGAACTCGGTCTTGACGGCTTCCATGGCCGAGCGCAGGCGGCTTATCCGCTGGGGTTGGTCCTCATGGCGCTGATGGGCATCGAACCAGTCTTTGACATCAGGAAGAGACGGCTTGTCGGTAATCGATGTGGCGCGCAGGCGACCCAGAATGCTGGCGCGTGCGCTGGCTGAAGCACCGAGTGAAGCGCTCATGCCGATTCTCCTTGGGTGGTACGGCGCCACAGAAAGCTGGCAATGTGTTCTCCGGGCAGCGTCGGAGTGGACAGTCCGGCGATCTCATCCTGCTTGGCTGCACGGCCCGTGATGTTGAGCAGGCAGCCGCAGTCCGCGCTCACCAGTTGCTGTGCACCGGTGTCGCGGATAGCGACCACCTTGTCGGTGACGATGGCTTCCGAAATGTCGGGATACCGCATGGAGAACGTTCCGCCAAAGCCACAGCACTCTTCAATGCGCGCCTGCTCGACGACAGCCACGTTGTGCAGGGCACCAAGCAGGGCTGCACTGGTCTCATGGGCACCCATTTCGCGGCGCGCGTGGCAAGAGGTATGCAGTGCGATGGTGTAGGGCGTGCCGCGATCAGGCTGTTTGAAGCCCACCACGTGCACCAGAAATTCGGTCAGCTCATACACTCTTTCCGACAGATCCACGGCCTTGGCAAGCAGAACCGGGTCGTCTGCAAACAGGTGTGGGTAGTGCAGTCGGATCATGCCGCCGCACGATCCGGATGGGATCACCACCGGCCAGGGTTCGGTAAACAGGTCCAGTTGCTGCGCGGCAACGGCGCGGGCTTCATCGGGGTAGCCACTGCTGTGGGCGGGTTGGCCACAGCAGGTCTGCTGTTCCAGAAAATGCACCTTGATGCCCTCGCGCTCCAGAAGACGGACCGTGTCCAAACCAGCCTGCGGGGTGAACTGGTCGATGAGGCAGGTGGCAAACAGGTACACGTTGTCCGGTTTGGCCGGATACCGGCGTTGACGTCGCTGCTGTGTCTCCATCACCATGCTCCTGGGTGTTTTTTGATATGTTCATTGGTCCGCCCCAAAGCTTAACCGGCATCCGTGCATTTGTGCTCCCGCAGTGTCATTGCACGCCAGTGCCGCACGCCGCCCTACTCTGTGCGCGCCAGCACAAGCGCGGTAATGTGGTGGACGCCTGCCTGGCGCAGGACGCCGGCAGCCGCATGCAGCGTCGCACCGGTGGTCATCACGTCATCCACCAGCACCACACGCTTCCCGCGGACCTGCGCGGCGCGCAACGGGTCCACGGCAAACGCGTGCTGCAGCCCTTGCAGGCGTTCTTTGCGCGCCAGGCTGCTTTGTGGCGGCGTATGCAGGATGCGCAGCAGCACATCTGCCGCCACCTTGGCAGGTTCCAACGCCCGAGCCAGCAGCAACGCCTGGTTGTAGCCGCGTTCCTGCAGGCGCAGGGCGGAGAGGGGCAGCGGCACCAGCAGGTCTGCTTCATCCAATGCCGGTTCGACCCAGGGGCCGCTGCGCATCAGCAGGCCAAACTGACGTGCCCATCCGGGGTGCTGCTGGAACTTGAAGTCGGCGATCAGTCCGGACCACGGGTATGCATAGGGCAGGGCGGCCAGGCAGGCATCGAGCGGCGGCGGCCGGGTGATGCAAGCGCCGCAGGTGCGCACCCCCGCAGGCACCGGCAGCGCACAGGTCTGGCAACGCGGCACGGGTTGGGCAAACTGCGCAATGCAGGGCTCACACACCGGCTCTGCGGGCCAGCCATGGCACACCGCGCACTGGCTGGGCAGGCGCGCAGCAAGTCCTTCAAGGAGGCGACGAAACATACAGCCAATATACTCGCGCATCGCATTTTTTGGCCCTATGCCTTCCGAGCTTCCCCCAACCATCGACCCGCAAGCGGCCAGCCGTTGGTCGCATCACGCGCCGCTGCAATCCCCCTGGCTGCACGAGGAGGTGGCGCGGCGCATGGAGGAGCGGCTGGATTTAATGACCCTGCAGCCCAAAAGCTGGGTGCATTGGGAGCCACTGCGGGGCGGCATGCAGGCGCATGCGCTGTTGACCCGGCGCTACCCGAAATCTGAGTGTTTTATGCTGCTGGAGCACGCAGAGCATGCGCAAGCAGCTATGAAAAGCATAGCGAATCCGTGGTGGAAACCGTCGCTTTGGCGTGCCCCGGTGAGCCAGGTGGGGGAGCCTGCCCAGCCGGTCCAGATGCTGTGGGCCAATATGGCTCTGCATGCGGTGGCCGATCCGATGGCGCTCATCGACCGATGGCTCAAGGCACTTGCGGTGGACGGCTTTCTGATGTTCTCCTGCCTGGGTCCCGACACCTTGCGCGAGCTCCGGCAGTTGTATGCGAGCCTGGGTTGGCCCCCGCCCAGCCACGATTTCACCGACATGCACGACTGGGGCGACATGCTGGTGCGCGCCGGTTTTGCGGAACCGGTGATGGACCAGGAGCGCATCACCCTGACGTTTTCCTCACCGGCGAGCTTGCTGGCCGAGTTGCGTGAGTTGGGTCGCAACTTGCACGTGCAGCGTTTTGGGGGGTTGCGCGGGCGTCGCTGGCACCAGCAACTGCTGGCGCAACTGGGCTCAGCGTTGGCCAGTACCGAGGACGGCGACCGCCTGGAGCTGAGCTTCGAGATTGTGTATGGTCACGCTTTCAAGGCCGCCCCCAGAACCGCAATGGCCAAGCAAAGCAGCATTTCTCTGGAGCAGATGCGCGCCACCCTGGCTGCGTCGAAAGGGAGGTCGGGCCAGTAACGATAGAATCAGCGCTTTTTTACACCAAGCGGGGGTGCTGGCGTGGGAGACGGTATGCAGGATTTTCGCTGGATGCTGATGCTCCTGTGTCTGCTGGTGTTTGCCGGGGGATTCGGTGGCATGTTTGTCTCCATGTGGAGGCGCCACCGCAGCGGTTTGGCAGGGGAGCCGAATTTTCATGGTTCGGTGGCGGTGGAAATAACCTGGGCGCTGGCGCCGTGTGTGATTGTGGTGTTGATGGTGTTGCCGACGGTACGCGTGATCTTTGGCCCTTGAAATAGGCGAAGTCAGGCACCGCGGCGAAGCTGGTTGGCGTGGATAGAGAGTAGTTTCAGGGTTTTTGCCCAGTGGCGGATGGTAGGAGTGCCGTTACACTCATTCGCGCTGGCAGCGGTAGGGCAACGGTCAGATAAATAAGGACAGAGTTTTATGCAAGGCTTGAAGAAGTTTGTCTTGGGGGTCACTGCCGCCTTGGGGTTTGGCGTGGCGTGGGCCGGTTACTCGTGGAGTTTTCCGCAGCCCGTAACCCCGATCGCCCACGAGACCCTCCATGTACACAACCTGTTCATGGTGATTGCCCTGACATTGTTTTTCAGTGTTCTGGCGCTGATGCTGTACTCATTCTGGGCGCATCGCAAATCAAAGGGCCAAGTCGCCGCCGACTTTACCGGGCCGCGCTCACGCAAACAATGGGCGTGGGTGCTGGCGCCGTTTGTCGGCTTGCTGATACTGGACTATGGTGTGTTTGGCATCCCGGCGTACCACGCCGTGTTGATGTACGAAGACACCAAAACCGATGCCGAATTGGTCGTCAAAGTTACGGGTAGCCAGTGGTTGTGGCAGTATGAGTTTCCGTCGGAGGGTGTGCGCTTTACCAGCCGTATGACAACCCCACGGGAACAGATCGACAACCTGGTGCCCAAGGGTGAACACTACCTGCTGGAGGTGGACAACCCCCTGGTGTTGCCGGTGGGCAAGAAAGTTCGCTTCATCACGACTTCCAATGACGTGATTCACAGCTGGTGGGTTCCCGCATTCGGCGTCAAGCGGGATGCCGTGCCAGGATTCCTGCGCGAGTTCTGGGCCACCATTGACACAGCCGGTACCTACCGCGGGCAGTGCTCGGAGTTGTGTGGCAAAGAGCACGGCTTCATGCCCATTGTGGTCAATGTGGTTCCGGAGGCCGAGTTCAAAGCCTGGCTTGCCAGCAAGAAAAAGGCTCCGGTTTAAGGCCGTGCCAGATTCCGCATACAGAAGAAACGCAGTTTAGAAGGAGTTGCCCATGGCACAGGATTTGGCACACGATTTGCCCCACGACGGCGGTCATGATTCGCACTACCAGGGCGGCATATTGCGCTGGGTGCAGACCACCAACCACAAGGATATCGGCATCATGTACCTGATCTTCGGCATCACCATGCTGTTGATCGGCGGTGCCATGATTCTGGTAGTGCGGGCGGAATTGTTCCAGCCCGGCTTGCAACTCGTCCAGCCCCAGCTTTTTAACCAGCTCATCACGCTGCATGGCCTGATCATGGTGTTCGGTTTTGCCATGCCGGCAGCAACCGGGCTTGCGAACTACATGCTGCCACTCATTTTGGGCGCCCCTGACATGGCGCTGCCTCGCTTGAACAACTGGGGCTTCTGGATCCTGCCACCGGCCGCCATCATGCTGGTGTTGCCCTTCTTCCTGGGGCTCATGGGTGTTGGCCCGGGTGCTGTGGATACCGGCTGGACCATGTACGCGCCCTTGTCGGTGCAAAGCGGCTGGGGCATGGACTTTGCCATTTTTGCCGTGCACATGCTGGGCGTGTCGTCCATTCTGGGTTCGATCAACGTGATCGTGACCATTTTGAACATGCGTGCACCCGGCATGACGCTGTTCAAGATGCCGCTGTTTGCCCACGGCTTCCTGGTGACCGCTATTTTGTTGATCACCATCATGCCCGTGCTGGCGGGCGGCGTGACCATGGTGCTGATGGACCGCCACTTTGGCACCCACTTCTTCACCGCCGCCGGTGGCGGTGACCCGGTGCTGTGGCAGCATATTTTCTGGTTCATGGGCCATCCCGAGGTCTACGTGCTGCTGCTGCCGATCTGTGGCGTCGTGCCGCACGTGCTGTCGGCATTTGCCCGTAAACCGGTATATGGCTACAAGGCGCAGGTGTATGGCATGTGGGGCATTGGTGCGCTGTCGGTCGTCGTGTGGGCGCACCACATGTTCACCAGTGGTATGTCTACCGGTAGCCAGTTGTACTTCATGTACAGCACCATGCTCATTTCCCTGCCACTGGCCGTGCTGTTCTTTTGCTGGATTGCAACGCTGTGGCGCGGCTCCATGACTTTTGAGACGCCCATGCTGTTTGCCGTGGGCTTCATCATTTTGTTTGGCTGGGGTGGCCTGACCGGGCTGATTCTGGCCGATGCTGCGGCCGACCCGCAGTACCACAATGCCTACTTCCTGGTGGCGCACTTCCATTACGCGCTGTATCCCACCACGGTGATGGGTGCGATGGCCGGCGTGTATTACTGGCTGCCCAAGTGGACCGGGCACATGCTGGACGAGCGCCTGGGTAAGTGGCATTTCTGGATCGTCATGGTCGGATTCAACCTGACCTTTATTCCGCAGTTCCTGGTGGGGCTGGCCGGTATGCCGCGACGCATTCCCGACTACCCTTTGATGTTCAGCGAGTGGAACATGCTCTCCACGGTGGGCGCTTTCATTCTGGGTGCCTCGCATCTGCTGTTTATCTACAACGTGATCAAGAACGTGCGCGGTGGTGAAAAGGCGGCTGACAAGGCCTGGGAAGGTGCAGAAGGCCTGGAGTGGACGGTACCCTCGCCGGCGCCCTACCACACCTTCGAGACACAGCCCACCATCAAGTAACTGCCACAACAGGTTGCCAATGAATTCCAAGACCGAACTTCCACGTTCCGGCGACGAGGAGTGGGCCCGTCGCAAGAAGAACAACGTGCGTCTGGGCTGGGTGTTTGGTGGCGTGGCCTTCCTGTTGTTTTTGCTGGCCTTCTGGAAGTACCGCCCACTATGAGTGCAGCAGAAGTTTCAGCACAGCGCACAAACCGCAAACTGGCCTGGAAGCTGGTGCTGGTGTCTGTATTTTTTGCAGGATTCGGTTTTGCGATGGTGCCGTTGTATGACGTCATCTGCCGCATTACCGGGATCAATGGCAGAACCAATACGGCGCCAGCGGTACTCAACGCGAGCACGCAGATTGACCGCACCCGTTGGGTTACCGTCGAATTTCTGAGCCACACTATGCCCGGGGTCGGGCTGGAGTTTGCGCCGGAGCAGTTTTCCATGCGCGTGCACCCAGGGGAAATTGTTCACACCACGTACACCGTCAAGAACTGGACGTCAGAAGCCTTTGTGGGCCAGGCAGTTCCGAGTGTGACACCGGCAGTGGCTGCATCCTATTTGGAAAAGATCGAGTGCTTTTGCTTCAACCAGCAGACGTTTCAGGCCGGTGAGAGCAGAACCATGCCCGTGGTGTTTGTCGTCAACCCTGATCTGGGACGTGATCTGGGCACTTTGACGCTGTCGTACACCTTTTTTGAAGCGCCCAAGGCACCGGTCTGAATACAGAAAACGAGAAGCAGAAGGAACCCCCTATGACGAACACTTCAGCGCAAACCGCTAAGGCCCACTATTTTGTGCCGGCTGCGAGCCACTATTCCACGTTCCTGTCGGTCGGAATTTTCCTGCTGGCACTGGGCTTTGTGTTTCGCCTGCACGGCGTACCGGCCGGCGTGTGGAGCATGCTGATTGGGGCAGGAATGATCGTGTATGTCATCGTGGGCTGGTTTGGCGAGGTGATTGGCGAAAACCGAAGGGGCATTTACACCGCTTGGGAAGATCGCTCCTACCGCATTGGTATGGTGTGGTTCATCTTCTCCGAAGTGATGTTCTTCGCGTGTTTCTTTGGTGTTCTGTATTACATCCGCCGTATTTCACTTCCAGAGTTGGGTGGCTATGAGCCGGTTCTGACACCTTATGCGGGCTTTACCGGTGCGTGGCCCAGCAGCGGCCCCTTGGGTGAAACTTTCCAGCCGATGGGTGCGTGGGGTGTGCCAGCCATCAACACGCTGATCCTGCTGACCTCTGGTGCGACCCTGACCTGGGCGCATTGGGGGCTACTGAAGAACAAGCGCAATCAGCTCAACATCGGGTTGGCTCTGACGGTTCTTCTGGGTGTGGCGTTCATGGGTTTTCAGGTAGAGGAATATGTGCACGCCTACAACGACCTCGGTTTGACACTGGGTGCTGGCGTGTATGGCGCTACCTTCTTCATCACCACCGGTTTTCACGGCATGCACGTCACCTTGGGCACCATCATGCTGCTGGTGATGCTGGGGCGCGGCCTCAAGGGCCACTTTTCTGAACACGACCACTTCGCTTTTGAGGCCGTGGCCTGGTACTGGCACTTCGTGGATGTGGTCTGGCTGATCGTCTTTGTTTTCGTGTACTGGCTGTAACCAGCACGATAGCCCCGTTGGGGGCTATCGAATTCCGTGCATTGGGATCAGGCCGAAGTAAAAACCGGTCAGCAGCGTCAGGAACAGGCCAATAGACAAGGCCACGCGTACCGTGAGCGCTTTTGCCATACGGCTTTTTTCACCATCCTTGCGAAACAGTAAGGCCAGCGCACTGCCCAAGCTTGCCACAATCAGTACCAATACGGCGACGATCAATATTTTTGTCAGCATAGTGCTCTCGTGAAAATTTTTTACCCCATTATGCGATTCACCCATGCGCGTCGCAAGAATTAGCTTCCGGTTACGATGGGTTCCGCTCTTTGCAACGGTGGGTTGCGTAGCGCTGTTTGTGTATCTGGGCTTGTGGCAGGCCGGCAAGGCAGAGATGCGACAAAACGAGATTGCCCAATTTACAGATCGGGCGCGTCTTGGGCCTTATCAGTTGGATACTGCTTTGGCCGATCCGGATTCTTTGCAGGATGCTCCGGTTGCGGTGCGTGGAACATATGAGCCTGAGAAACAATTTTTCATCGATAACCGGCAAGAAAACGGCAAACCGGGAGTGCATGTGGTGACACCACTGCGGATCGAAGGCGGTCAGACGCGTGTGCTGGTCAACCGTGGCTGGATCGGTTGGGGTAGTACCCGCGACGTGCTGCCCGTCGTCGATGTGCCCACAGGGGTGGTGCAGGTCAACGGTATAGCGAATCGGCCATCGACCAAGAAATTCTTCCTGATGCCCGACCGGGAGCAGCCGCAGGCAACGCTCTGGAGCCGGGTCGATCTGCAACGTTTTGCCAAGCGATACAGCGTGCCGCTGCAGGGCTTTGTGATTCTGCAAAATCCGACGGATGCCAATGACGCACTGGTGCGCAACTGGCCTCCCCCCGAAGACCGGGTTGCCATGCACCAGAGTTACTCCATGCAGTGGTTTGGCATGGCGATCGCGCTGGTTATATTTTTCTGTGCAGCGAGTTTCCGCGCCAGAGTGACGCAATGACACAACCCCACTTTGATGAACCGTTGGGCCTGGCGGTGCACTCCCTGCCCGATCCGCGTGACGTATCTGGCAGCCAGGCGACTTTGCGTGGGCGCTGGAAACTGATCGCCATCATGGTGGTGTGTTCCCTGCCCGTGGCAGCAGCCTACTTCGCGTACTTTGTGATTCAGCCCCAGGGACGCGCTGCGCTCGGGGAATTGGTGCAGCCGCTGCGTCCGGTGGGTGCGCTGCAGGCCACGTCGCTCGACGGCGCACCGATCGCCTTGGCCACACTCAAGGGCCAATGGTTGCTGGTTGGGGTGGGTGAGGCGCTTTGTGCACAGGACTGCCGAGAGCGGCTATTTTTGCAGCACCAGTTGCGGGAAATGTTGGGCAAGGACAAGGACCGGGTTGACAACGTCTGGCTGGTGCAGGGTGACGGGGCGCTTGCTCCGGAAGTGCGCTCGGGTTTGCAGGAAGCCACCGTGCTGCGTGTCATGCCCGAAGTTTTGGCGCAATGGATACCGACACCCCCCGGGGCACACCCCGGCGACTCTATTTTTGTAGTCGATCCATTGGGCAACACCATGATGCGGCTGCCGTCACGCTTTGACGGTGCACAGGCGGGCAAGGCTAGGCGTGATCTCGCCCGTTTGTTGCGTGCCTCGCTGTCCTGGGACCCCCCTGGACGCCCCACACCATGATGGGCGCAGTGCCGCTGTACGATCTGTCCCCCACGGTGCGTCTGGCCGTGATGGCGTTGCTCATCGCCAGTGGCCCCTTGTTGTTGGTGTATCTGCGTACCCGGCGAACGGCGCCCCTGGAGCGTGTGCATGCGCTGGCGGTGGTGACCTTGTTTCTGACGTTTGATCTGGTCCTGTTTGGCGCCTTTACGCGGTTGACTGACAGTGGTCTGGGGTGTCCGGATTGGCCTGGATGCTACGGCAGTGCCAGTCCACTGGGGGCTTCGGAGGCCATCGCTGCCGCCCAGCACGCCATGCCGACTGGGCCGGTGACCCAAGGCAAAGCGTGGGTGGAAATGGTGCACCGCTACCTCGCCATGGCGGTCGGGGTGCTCATCATCGTATTGACCATGGTGGCATGGCTGGGCCAGCGGCAGCCCGGACGGCGACTGACATCGCGCACCCTTTGGGCTGCGGCTACGCTGATTTGGGTCTGCGTTCAGGGGCTGTTTGGTGCCCTGACCGTGACCATGAAATTGTTTCCCGCCATCGTTACCCTGCACCTTTTGGGGGGTTATGTGCTGCTGGCCATGCTGACGGTGCAGGTGGTGCAACTGCAGCGCCAACGCACTGGCGCAAGTGCCGACATTGCACTACCGAGCGCGGTGCGGTTCTGGATTTCTGCGGCCCTGGCAATGCTCTTTGTGCAGTCTGCTTCGGGTGCCTGGGTCAGTACCAACTATGCCGTTCTGGCCTGCTCGGATTTTCCAACCTGCCAGTCTAGTTGGTGGCCGGCCATGAATTTCCAGCAGGCGCTGGAATTCTGGCGACCGTTGGGGATGACCCGAGCCGGGGAACACATCAGCTTTGAGGCGCTCACCGCCATTCATTTCGTGCACCGGATGCTGGCCATGATCACGCTCGCATTGCTCGGGTCTTTGGCGGCTCGCCTGTGGGGTTACTCCACGCTACACCGGCCGGCCCGGTGGCTGGCAGCACTCCTGGTTTTGCAGGCGGCAACCGGTATCAGCAATGTTGTTTTCGATTGGCCATTGGTGGCTGCGGTGATCCACACCGGCGGTGCGGGTGCGCTGGTTGTGGTGTTGGTCCACATGCTGGCAGCGACCTACTCGCAGACTGCATCGCAGCGTGCCCTGGCGTTTGCCAGCCGGTTGACCCAATGAGTGCGATGCCTGAAGGCGACCGGGCATCGGTGTTGCGCCAGTTCCATGCGCTGACCAAGCCGCGGGTGATCCAGCTGATTGTGTTTTGTGCCCTCATTGGCATGGTGCTGGCCGTGCCGGGACTCCCCACCGGTGCGCAGGCCGGGCTGGCTCTGGTAGCTTGCCTGGGGATTTATCTGGTGGCCGCCGCCGCCGCCGCGTTCAACTGCATCGTCGAGCAAGGGATCGATGCACGCATGAAGCGCACCGCCTGGCGCCCTACCGCCCGCGGCGAATTGGGCAATGTGCAGACGCTGATTTTTTCAGCGCTGCTGTGTGGCCTGGGCTCAAGCATTTTGTACTGGTGGGTGAATCCGCTGACCATGTGGCTGACCTTTGCCACGTTTGTCGGTTATGCAGTCATCTACACCGTGATTCTGAAACCGCTGACGCCGCAGAACATTGTGATTGGTGGTGCGTCGGGTGCCATGCCGCCCGTGTTGGGCTGGGCCGCCATGACCGGTGATGTGGGGCCTGAAGCACTGATACTTTTCTTGATCATTTTTCTTTGGACTCCACCGCATTTCTGGGCGCTGGCACTGTACCGCGTGGAGGATTACCGCAAGGCCGGCCTGCCGATGCTACCCGTGACTCACGGCAGTGAGTTCACACGCTTGCAAGTCCTGCTGTACACATTCGTGCTGTTTGCCGCCTGCCTGCTGCCGTTTGTGTATGGCATGAGCGGCTGGCTGTATTTGGCGGCGGCAGTGGTTTTGGGGTCTGGCTTCTGCCTTTATGCTTGGGTACTCTGGCGTGATTACTCGGATCTGCTGGCACGCAAGACCTTTCGTTTTTCCCTGATCCACCTGAGCGCGCTGTTTGCAGCGCTGTTGATCGATCATTACCTGTGAAATTGTGTGGGGCTATCCGCTGGGAACTGCACCACAACGCTAACCATGACCAAAAGACTTGCTCTTCAATTGATAGCTGCTTGCGCAGTCCTGGCGGGCGCTGCAGGCCTTTTAGGTGCATGTTCCCAAAAGGACATTGCGTTCGCATCCATCGATGTGACGGGCGCCGAGTACGCCAAGGATTTTGCATTGCCGGATCACAACGGCCAGTTGCGTCATTTGAAAGACTTTGCCGGCAAGGTGGTGGTGGTGTTCTTTGGCTACACACAGTGCCCCGATGTCTGCCCAACGTCGATGTCAGAGCTGGCGGAGGTCAAGCGCCTGCTGGGCAAGGATGGTGACCGCGTTCAAGGAATATTCGTTACCGTAGACCCGGCGCGGGACACGCCCGAAGTGCTCAAGGCCTATATGGAAGCGTTTGACCCCACGTTCCTCGCGTTGTCTACCACCCCGGACACGTTAGCTAAAACTGCCAAAGACTTCAAGGTTTACTACAAAAAGTCGGAAGGCAAGACCGAAACCAGCTACACCATGGACCATTCTGCGGGCAGCTACGTCTATGACCCCAAGGGTCAACTGCGGCTCTTCACGCGCTACGGTTCTGGCGCGGCTGTCTTGGCCAAAGACATTGGTCTTCTTCTCCAACAGGGGTCCTGACCGCGACAGATCGTCACCCTCAGGAAAAGATTGCAAGGAGTCACCATTTCATGCGTACCGCTTTGATCGTCATCGATGTGCAACAAGGCCTGTGTGAGGGCAAATATGCAGCGTATGGAGCGCCGGCACTGATTGCTCGCATCAACGCACTGGCACAGCGTGCGCGTACCGAAAAATTGCCGGTCATCTGGGTCCACCACGAGGAATCAGAGGGTCTTTTGCAACACGGCGCGCCGGGCTGGCAGTTGGCGCAGGGGCTGGAAACCCGGACCGACGATATCCTGGTGCGCAAGACGACGTCTGATGCTTTTCTGCGCACGGGTCTGGAGCGGTTGCTGAAGACCCATGGGGTGGACCGTCTGGTGATTTGCGGCTTGCAGACAGAGTACTGTGTGGACACCACGGTCAGGCGTGCGCTGGGACTGGGTTACCCCGTGACACTGGTGTCGGACTCCCACTCCACCATGGACAACGAGCAACTGAGCGCGGCGCAGATTATTGCCCACCACAACCTCACACTCTCGCGCATGGACAGCTTTGGTCCCAGGGTGCAGTTGGTGACTGCATCTGAAGTGTCTTTTGAGGCTGCAAAGCTTGCAGGATAAGCGTGAGTAGCTACAAAATCAGGAGCGTTTCTAGTCTGCCTGGATACGCTGGCTGGCAATGATGCGGCCCAGCACGGCGGTGTCAGAACGAATGCGGTTGGCCAGGCCTTCGCCAGTGGTACCGGCGACCACCCACCCTTGCTGGAACAGTATTTGGCGCATTTCCGGCGTGCGGGCAATGTCGCTGAACAGCACTGCCAGCTTTTGCACCAGAGCCTTGGGCATGGTGTTGGGCGCAGCGATACCGTTCCAGATTTCAAGGTTGAAGTCGTGGACACCTGCTTCGCTCAGGCTGGGGACATCCGGCACCAGAGCACTGCGCACACTGCTGGTGATGCCTATGGCGCGCAGCTTGCCAGTACGCACTTGCGCCATGGCCAGTGCCGGTGGCAACAGGGAGAGCTGCAGATCACCCGCCACCATGGCCATCGCCACTTGCGGGTAGCCGGGGTAGGGCACGTGCACCGGGGCGATCCGGGTTTTGGCCTTGAGCAGTTCCATTCCCAGGTGGCCCACCGTGCCGACGCCGGGTGTGCCGTAGTTCCAGCGTTCGCCCGAGGCACGGGCGGCCGTCAGAAACTCCTGCGCGTTGGCACCCGGGGCGTTGCTCGGTACCGCCAGCACCAGTGGCGAGGTGGCAATCAGGCTTACCGGCGTGAGATCGGTCTGCGGGTCGTATGGCAGCTTGGGATTGAGCAACCGTGCAATCGTCAGGTTGCCATTGATCATCAGGCCGATGGTGTGATGGTCGGTGGCCTTGGCCACCGCGTCGGCCGCGATATTGCCGGCGGCCCCAACTTTGTTTTCCACAAGCACGGGTTGCCCGAGTGCTTTGGCCAGCGGCTCCGCCAAGGCGCGTGCTGTGAGGTCGGGCGAGGAGCCCGCCGGGAAACCCACCACGATGCGCAGTGGCCGGGTCGGCCAAGTCAGCACGTTCTGATAGTCATTTCTAGCCGAAACGCTCGTTGATAAAGCGCAGCACGCTACCAATAAAATAGCAATCCTCGAAAGAAGCGGCACCATCCAAGCTGTCTCCAGAAAGCGAAAACCCCTGGGGCCGGGGCCATCAGGGGTATTGTCAAGCGGCGAGAACGATCAGGCGTAGGCGGCCAGAGCTGTTTTCATTTTCTTCATCGCCGCCACCTCGATCTGGCGAATACGCTCGGCGCTAACGCCGTATTCAGCCGCCAGGTCGTGCAGGGTCATGCCGCCCGAGTTGTCGTCGTTGACCTTGAGCCAGCGCTCTTCCACGATACGCCGACTGCGTGCATCCAGGCTATCGAGCGCGGTGGCAATGCCGTCCGTGGCCATTACGTCCCGCTGGCGTGCCTCGATCATGGCCACCGGTTCGTGACTCAGGTCGGTCAGGTAAGCAATCGGGCCAAAGGCGTCTTCTCCGTCGTCCGAGGGGCTGGGGTCGAGCAGCACGTCGCCCCCGGCCATGCGGGTTTCCATCTCGATCACTTCTTCGGGTTTGACGTTGAGCTCGCGCGCCATCGCGTCAATCTGGTCGGGATTGAGGGTCTCGCGGTGGGTATCCAGATCCGCAGCAGCGTCATCACTCTTGAAGCGCTGCTTCATCGAGCGCAGGTTGAAGAACAGCTTGCGCTGTGCCTTGGTCGTGGCCACTTTGACCATGCGCCAGTTTTTCAGGATGTACTCGTGGATTTCGGCCTTGATCCAGTGCAGCGCATAGCTGACCAGGCGCACACCCTGCTCCGGATCGAACCGCTTGACGGCCTTCATCAGGCCTACATTGCCTTCCTGGATCAGATCGCCATGCGGCAGGCCGTAGCCCAGGTATTGGCGAGAAACCGATACCACCAGGCGCAAGTGAGAGAGCACTAACTTACCGGCAGCTTCCAGATCGTTGTCGTTCTTGAACTTGCGGGCATACTCCTGCTCTTCTTCGAGCGTGAGCATGGGCAGCCGGTTGGCGGCCGAGATGTAGGCGTCCAGATTGCCCAGCGGCGGCACCAGAGACCACGGGTTGGCAACCGCGATGGCAGAGGAGGGAGCGGCAAGTGCGTAGGTCATACCAATATTCCTTGTGTCATTAACGTAATGTTAGCACTCTCTATGATCGAGTGCTAATCAAAAAGTTCAATCGGGGCGATAGCCAGACATTGCTCACCTATATTGCGCTTCCGGGGCGGATTTCAAGCCTTTGGAGGCCGGTGAGCGGCCTTTCATGGAATACGATTGGCGGGTTGGCTCCCCTTTTTCAGGCGGAACCCTGCTGATTTCTTTTACTTGTCTGAGGAGTTTTTCACCATGAACATTAGCACTGTGGGCATTATTGGCGCCGGAACCATGGGCAACGGCATCGCGCAGGCCTGTGCCGTGTGCGGGTTGCAGGTCGTGATGGTAGATATATCAGAAGCGGCAGTTGCCAAGGGCATCGCCACTGTAGGCGCCAGTCTGGATCGCCTCTTGAAGAAAGAGAAGATTAGCCCGCAAGACCGCGATGCCGCTTTGGCACGGATCACGGGTAGTACCCGCTACGAGGATTTGCAGTCGGCCCAACTGGTGATTGAGGCGGCCACGGAGAACTATGACCTCAAGGTCAAAATCCTCAAGCAGATCGACGCGATGGTGCCACCCGAAGTCATCATCGCCTCCAATACCTCGTCCATTTCCATCACCAAACTGGCAGCCATCACCAGTCGTGCCGACCGTTTCATCGGCATGCACTTCTTCAATCCGGTTCCCATGATGGCTCTCGTGGAGATCATTCGTGGTTTGCAGACCAGCGATGCCACCCACGAAGCGGTGCAGACCATGGCGAAGAAGCTGGGGAAAACGCCCATCACCGTCAAGAATGCGCCAGGTTTTGTCGTCAACCGCATTCTGGTGCCCATGATCAACGAAGCGTTTTTCGTGCTGGCGGAAGGTCTTGCGACTGCAGAAGACATCGACGCGGGCATGAAACTGGGTTGCAACCAGCCGATTGGCCCGCTGGCGCTGGCGGATATGGTCGGTCTGGACGTTTGCCTGGCCGTGATGGAGGTGTATTTGAGCGAGTTTGGCGATAGCAAGTACCGCCCCTGCCCATTGCTCAAGGAGATGGTCGCAGCGGGTCAGTTGGGTCGCAAGACCGGTCGGGGCGTCTACCAGTACTGAACCCGTCGGGCGCGCACGATCGCACCACGAATATCGCTATGCCGCCTTCTTGCGAGGCTTGCGAGCGACCGGCACTGCTGCGGGTTTGACCGTGCGCTTGGCCGGCACCTTGGCCACTGCAACTGCTTTAGGTTGTGTGGTTGGCGGAAGGAAAGTGGCCTCCATTTCAGCCAAGGCGTCGGCGGTATACACCGCCAGACGCTGCATGCTCGGCACCGAGGAATGGCACCCGGTAAAGCCAAAGTTCATGAAGCCCGCATAACTCTGGCAGGTAATGTTCAATGCCTGCCCGTGTGTCACGATCGACGCCGGGTACGACGCGACCATTTCAGCTCCACGGAAATACAGCGGTGTGTCCGGCCCGGGTACATTGGAGATGGTGATGTTGAACATGGGCCGTACACGTCCGCCAATCCCCGTGAGCAGCGTCAATATGGTGGGGGCCATCAGCAGCACGGTGTATTGCATCATCGCCTGACGTGGCAGGCTTTGCACGTGCTCCTTGGCTTGTTTGACGGACTGGCGAATCGCCGACAGGCGCTCCTTGACATCAGCAATGTTGGTTCCCAGCGTAGAGACGATAAACGTGATGGCATTGCCGTTTCGGTCATCATCCTTGGGGCGCACCGAGACGGGAATTCCGGCGGTCAGCGGTTGCTCAGGCAGGCTGTCGCGCTCATCCAGAAAGCGACGCAATGCCGCGCCACACATTGCCAACACCACATCATTGAGGGTGCAATCGGCTGCTTTGGCAACGGCCTTCATGCGCTCCATCGAGAACTGCTGGGTGGCAAAGCGCCGCTTTTCGCGGACCCGCCCATTGAGTACCGAGCGCGGCGCCGCAAACGGCAGCGCCATACTCTGCTCGGGCGACAGGGCGCTGCGCACCATCTTGCCAAAAGCCATTGCCAATTGGGGCACGGTGGTGGCCTGCACACGCAGTTCCTGAACCGCACCGGCCAGCGCTTGCGTCACCGTTGGAATCAGTGCCTCTGGACGTTTGCGGGCGGTGGTCTTCGGAGTCTTGCCACTTGCCCAAAACGGCGGGAAGTTCAAACTCTTGGCGCGGTCTGTCGACATGCCTGCCTGCAGCAGTTTGACGCCACTGATACCGTCGATCAGCGAGTGGTGCATTTTTATAAAGAGTGCAAACCGGTTGCCCTCCATCCCTTCAATGATGGTGCACTCCCAGGGTGGACGTGACAAGTCCAGCGGTGTGCTTTGCAGGCGCCCCACCAGTTCGCCCAGTTCGCGCTCTCCACCGGGCCAGGGCAAGGCGGCGTGTCGCACGTGGTATTCCAGGTCAATGGCATCGTCTTCAACCCAGATGCGTGACGGGTTTTTGCTAAACGACTGCTTGAGGCGCTGGTTCCAGGGCGGTGCAAATTCACGATGGTTGCGAAAGCTCGCCATCAGCTTGCGCATGAAGTCCTGCGGTGCGTCGTCGGGCAGTTTGAATTGCAACAGGCCACCCACGTGGTTGGGCGTGGCGCGGGACTCGGTAACGATCCAGGCGGCGTCCAGCGGGTTGAGTCGAAGTGGATTCATGAAGTAGGCGAACTCGTGTGGGTGAAGTAAGCAGGTGCAATCCTGCAACCAGCGCCCATTACAACGCCACTCGACGCGCAAGCGTTATCTGGTTTTTACCTAGCGACCACCACACAGAGTCCATGCAGCGGCCTAATCCGCTGCTCCAAACGCGTTACCAAACGTGCGGTTAGCGTGGCGAGGACGGCACCACTTGCCACCCTTCAGGACAATGTGCCGTGTAGGGGTAATACTGCCGTGCAGATTGGCAGAAATACCACACTTGCGACGGAGGAGGCGGGGCCTGCGTGACTACTGCCGGGGCAATATAGGTTGGAGGGGCGGCGTAGGTTACGGTCGGAGGGGCGTAATAGTTGGCGGGCGGCGGACTGGATTGGCTAGCCGCCGCGCCGATCACCGCGCCGGCGAGTCCGAGGAACAACAGGGGTGCAACCCAGTTCGAACCGTGGTGGCGGTTCTGGTAACTGTGGTGGGGGCCACGGGAATAGCCTCTGCCCGAGTCAGCCCATGCATTGCAGCCCAGGGAGGCCACCAAGATAACCGCGGCGATCGACTTCATCTTCATATGCAACCTGTCAGTGGGCAGTAAAACCTCTTAACGCGCAAGTGGAAATTGCGTTGACATCGTCGGAGAAGCGGAAGGTTTCAGCGACAAGTCACCATGGCAGAGAGGTAAATCTCGGAAAACTTGGCTGGCATACGCCGGGGTTTGCCGCTGCTGAGCTCAATACACACCAGATCCCAGCGACCACGCAGCACGGTGGACTGGTCTTCGTTGCGAATCAGCTGAAAGCGTCGCTCCATCGTCAGCTTGCCATCACTGGCTGTCAACCATGTGGCCAACGTGAGTTCTTCATGCAGTGTGGTCGGCAACAGGTAGTCGTACTCACCCCTGCGAATGGCCATGGCGCGATCCAGGCGCTGGTAGTCGATCAAGCTCAGACCGAGCGATTCGGAATGTGCCCACCCAATTTTCTCGCACCATTGCACATAGACGGCATTGTTGGTGTGGTTGAGTCCGTCAATGTGTTCCTCGAGAGGACATACCGTCAGGAGGAACGGACCGGGAAAGTCCCAAGTCATGAAGAAGAACGTGTCGGCACGATACGGACGACTGACGGCGTGCCTGTTGGCTGGTTTGTGTGGGCCCGCACATCGGCCAGGGACACGCCGTCGAGCTCGGTGAGGAAATTTTGTGTCGCCCGGAACAGCACGTTTCTGAGCGTGCAATGCTGAACGACACGGCATTGGTTGTTGGCACGGTCAAAGCATTCCACCATGTTGAAGTCGGTTTCGGTGTCGCGCACCACGGCACCGAGAGAAATCTCGCTGGCCGGTTTTACCAAACGCATGCCACCGCCACGACCACGTGTGGTCTCAATCCAGCCTCGCACCGCAAGATCATGCACGATCTTGGTCAGGTGGCTGCGCGAGATGCTGTGGCTTTCGGCAATTTCGGTGATCGTGACCGGTCGCGCGCGCTGCTGATGCTCGGCGCAGTACATCAGCACACGCAAGGCGTAGTCGGTCCATTGGGTCAGTCGCATGCAAAGACGACCAGTCCATTGGGGGCTGGTCGACCGCAAATCTTATAGGTAAACGGTGGTTCATACCAAAGCACACCAGAAACCTGGAGCGCATCGTGGCCCGGTTGGGAGACAATCCGGCATTTGATCAGGAGACTCCCCATGCGACTGCTGCGTGTTGGCCCTGCGGGCCTCGAACGTCCGGCAATGCTGGATGCAAGTGGCGTATTGCGCGATCTGTCGGGTCACTGTAGCGATATCAACGCGGACACCCTTAGCCCGGCGGGCTTGGCGGCCCTGCGCGGACTGGATGTGCAATCACTGCCCGCCATTGCGGGCGGCCTACGCGTAGGCCCGTGCGTATCTGGTGTGCGCAAGATTGTCTGTGTGGGGTTGAACTATGCCGACCATGCGGCCGAAGCCAATATGCCGGTGCCCGCAGAGCCAGTACTGTTCATGAAGCCTGTGAGCAGTTTGTGCGGTCCCTTTGATGCCATCGAGATTCCACGGGGCGCGCAAAAAACCGATTGGGAGGTCGAATTGGCGGTGGTGATTGGCCAACGTGCGAAATACGTGGATGAATCCCGCGCAATGGACTATGTGGCAGGGTATTGCGTTGCCAATGATGTGTCGGAGCGGTCCTTTCAGCTAGAGCGTTCGGGCCAATGGGATAAGGGAAAAGGGCACGATACGTTTGCACCCATCGGCCCCTGGTTGGTAACTGCTGACCAAATTGCCGATCCACAAGCGCTTGATCTGTGGCTTGACGTGGATGGCAGGCGCTGCCAAACCGGCAATACGCGAACCATGGTGTTTGGCGTTCGTCAGGTGGTGAGTTACATCAGTCAGTTCATGACATTGGAGCCCGGTGATCTCGTTTTCACCGGCACGCCACCTGGTGTCGGCATGGGACACAAACCTCCCGTCTACTTGCAGCCCGGACAAATCGTGCGTCTTGGAGTGCAGGGCTTGGGTGAACAGCGTGCAATGACTGTTGCGGCCTGAGTGCGCAAGTGCGCGACTGACCGATCGGTCCAGACTGGATGCGTGATCCGCCTACAGATGGGTCGCCTGCCGTGATGCGCTGTATCAGCGGACCGGGCGGTCCTTGGCGATTCCCCAGTCACTGCGCAAGTTGATGCTGTTTTCGGCTGAGCCGATGTAAACAAGTGCCCAGGCGATGAGCGCGATCAAGGTAATGAGGGCTAAGGCCTTCACAAATATTTTCATAATTGACAGGGTTGCGAGCCTGGTGTGCAGCCAAACGTGCGTTTGCGGAGAAGCAGCTAATGCGTTAGCTTTGCGCTATTTTCTCACTATCGGTGCGTTTTCATTATCAGAGTCAAAGCAAAACAACTCAAAACTCCTTGAAATCAGAAACAAGGTTTGATTTTGAACGGGAATCCGGAAAAACCCTCGTGTTGCTTTGGCGGCAGCTACACCACTTTTGGACAGCAAATTCGGTAGTTTCGGCTTCGTCCAAAACTTTGCCTTCAATTTGTGGCTTGAGCCCTTGCGGGACTTGCGCAGGCAGCTACAAATTGAATAGCTTTCATTGGGGAAATCCAAAACGCTAGCAGAAAATCAGGGTGTCATGAAGGCGATATTTTTTGCCCTTAATGGGTAAACAATGTCGGATTTCGCTACGATTCGGCCCAGGCGCAATGCCACCCATTTTCAACACGGGCAAAGTCCAGTGGATGGACCCCAGCAGAGACATATCACCATGAAACGCGACAAACTCGGCCAATCTCCCTTGCTGCTTCCCACCCAACCCATCAGCCAGGACGTGCTGCAGGAGAAGTACCTCAAGCCCGGAGAAACCAGCGTCGAAGATCTGTATGGTATGTGCGTGTGGCGCGTTCCCTTGCCTCGGCAGAGGCAGAGCCTTTGCGTGCCAAGTACGAGGCCATTTTCCTGGAGAACCTGCACGCCGGTGCCATTGGTGCGGGACGCATCATGAGTGCGGCTGGCACGGCCATTCAGGCAACCCTGATCAACTGTTTTGTGCAGCCTGTGGGTGACTGCATTCAGGGCGTGGATGCAGAAGGATATCCAGGCATTTATGAGGCGTTGCGCGAAGCTGCCGAGACCATGCGCCGTGGCGGAGGCGTAGGCTACGACTTTTCGCGCATTCGCCCCCGCGGTGCAGAAGTCAAGGCCACGGCCTCCATGGCGTCTGGCCCTTGCAGTTACATCAATGTGTTTGACCAGTCATGCTCCACCGTGGAGAGCGCCGGCGCACGCCGTGGCGCGCAAATGGGCGTATTGCGCATCGATCACCCCGATGTGCTGGAGTTCATCACCGCCAAGCGCACCCCCGGACGTTGGAACAACTTCAACGTGTCGGTTGGCGTATCGGACGCTTTCATGCAGGCACTCGATGCAGACCAGCCTTGGGAACTGGTGCACAAGGCCAAGCCCGGTGCGACGCTTCTGTCGCAAGGCGCCTACCAGCCGACGCTTCTGTCGCAAGGCGCCTACCAGCGCGCCGACGGCCTATGGGTGTACAAGAAGCTCACGGCGCGCGAAATGTGGGATACGGTGATGAAGTCGACCTACGACTTTGCCGAGCCAGGCATCTTGTTCCTGGACCACATGAACCGGGACAACAACCTGCACTACTGCGAGAAGATCGAGGCGACCAACCCCTGTGGCGAGCAACCGTTGCCGTCGTACGGGTGCTGTGATCTGGGTCCCATCATCCTGACGCGTTTTGTGCGCCATCCGTTCGGTTTTGACGGCCTGCCATCGTTCGATTTCGAGTCGTTTGAAAA
>JAIFLV010000050.1 GCA_020048895.1 Rhodoferax sp.
GGGTGGGCTTTGGGCAGGCTGGCAAACCACTGTTGGAGCTCGATTTCTATGGCCGCGTCCTTGTCGCCGTGCGTTTGGCGCAGCAGCAGGTAGTGCTCCCAAATGTCGCGTGCGCCGGGCTTTTCCTCGCGCCACAAGGCGTTTTCCTCACGCAAGTGGCTTTGCGCCTTGGCATAGACCAGCATGTATTCGTGGCCGTTTGAGAAGAATTTGGCGTCGTTTTTGCGACCTTTCTCCCAAGTGAGGTTGGAGATGAAATTCTCCTGCCCAAACACCTCATCACACAGCAGCTTGAGCTGCGCCTGCTCGTTGTCGTCAATGCTGATAAAAATCACCCCGTCGTCGCGCAGCAGGTCTTTGGCCAGCAGCAGGCGCGGGTACATAAAGCTCAACCAGCCGCTGTGGGTGCGCGCGCCGTAGATGTTTTTGATGTAGTCGATGTTGTCGCGCGCGTAGCCCAGTTGCTCTAGCACCTGCGCTTGCTTGGCTGAAAAGTCGTCGCGGTAAATGAAAGCGTCGCTCAGGGTGTTGTAGGGCGGGTCTATATAGATGAGCTTGACCTTGCCAAAGTAGCTTTGGCGCAACAGGCGCAGGGCGTCGATGTTGTCGCCTTTGATAAGCAGGTTGCCGGTGGTGTCCCAGTGCTTGCTTTGCTCCGGGCGCGGTTCCACGATTTTTTGCACCGGCACAAAGGCGCTGTGATACGCCTCGCGCTTGCCCACCCAGCGTAGTTCAAAACCGTCTTCTTCCACCTGCACGCCTGCGGGGTTGGCCGGGTCGATGGCTATTTGAAGCGCGGCGGCGTTGACGCGGACGCGGCCCTGCGCGTCGGTTTCTATCGCTTGGGGAAAGTGCTGGCGCAGTATTTCGAGGCTTAGCGCGGCAGGGCTGGCGGTGGTGAGGATGGATTTTGACATGAATTTGCTATTATGTTTGTAGCTGCTTGCGCAGGTTCTATAAGGGCTGGAGCCAGTTTTCGACCTTAAGACCGGGTACGCGGGTGAATTCGGCATCGGCGGTGACCAGGGTGGCACCCAAGGCCAGGGCGTGGGCGGCGATCAGTGTGTCGTTGGGGCCAATGGGTTGACCTTGGGCCTCAAGATAGGCTCGCACTGTGGCGTAGTGCGCCACGACGTCCTGCCCCAGTGGTTCAACCGTGATGCTGGCCATGGCGCGGTGGTATTGTCTTTCCCACTTGGGATTTGGCAGTTTGTGCAATCCGAACAGCAGCTCACATTGGACGACCAGGCTGGTGCAAACCCCGCTGTTTCCCTCGTGCTCCTCTCTGCCAAAGATGCGTTGCGCCACCAGTCCCATGGGGTTGCGCATGACATGCGAAATGACGTTGGTGTCGAGCAGGTAGGTGTGGGTGCCGGTCACAGCGAAGCGTCCCCAAAGTCAATGTCGTCCAGCGGCAGCAAGCCAGCATCGATATCGGGAAACTCCTCGTCGATGGTGCCTTCCGCAGCCATTTCCCGCAATGCGGCGGCCAGCGCCGCCACGGTGCCCTTCTTGGGTCGGTCCGGCACCAGTTCCAGAATCAACCGGTTGCCCTCGCGGTGCATCAGCGCCTGGGTACCGGGCAGCTCAAACTCCTTGGGGATGCGCACTGCCTGGTTGGCACCATTTCTGAAGAGTTTTACGGCTCTAGCGCCCGTAGTTGCTGCGTAAGGCGCTATGGTTTCAGAAGCAAATGGTGCGGGTTGAAGGGGGAGAGTGGGCATCGTGCATCTCCGGTAAATCAGGCGATCACTGTAGCATAGGCTGCGGCATATGTCGCCGATCCAGTGCACATCGCTGGCAGCTATCCCCGCGCCGCCAGGCGTAGCCGCCGGGCCGCATCGTCAGCGCGTGCATCGTCAATTTCGCGCAACACGGCAGTCATGTCCACATCGGCGCTGCTGCGCTTGTAGTGCCCGGTCAGCACCGTTTCGTTGCTCAGCAGGCCACCCTGGTACAGGCTCCAGATTTCGGGGCCGTAGTCGGTGCGCAGCAGTGCCGGCGCAAACTGGCCAAAGAAGTCGCGCAGGTTGGCCACGTCACGCAACAACATGCGCTGCGCATGGTTGTTGCCTGCGGCGTCGACGGCCTGCGGGAGATCAATGATGACTGGCACGTCCACGCCCTCTGGGTCAGCGTCGCCAGTGACATGTGCCAGCAGGATGTTGAATTCCGACAAATCGCCGTGCACCACCCCCGCACACAGCATGCGAACCACTTCCCTGATCAGCGTGGCGTGGTGACGCAGGGCCTGCTCGGACGTAAAGGCGACGTCGTTGAGGCGCGGGGCGGCGTCACCGTTGGCATCGGTCACCAGTTCCATGAGCAGCACGCCATCGTGAAAGTTGTACGGCTGTGGCACCCGCACGCCGGCCGCTGCAAGGCGGTAGAGGGCGTCGACCTCGGCACTTTGCCAGGCCGCCTCCTGCTCCTGGCGACCAAACTTGCTGCCCTTTGCCATTGCACGGGCCGAACGCGAGTTTTTCACTTTGCGGTTTTCGGTGTAGTCCACCGCCTGACGAAAGCTGCGATGCGTGGCCTCTTTGTAGATCTTGGCACAGCGCGTCTCATCGCCACATCGCACCACAAATACCATTGCCTCCTTGCCGCTCATGAGCTGGCGCACCACGGTGTCGATGAGACCTTCTTCAACGAGGGGTTGCAGTCGTGGCGGTGTTTTCATGGCGCAGTGCTCAGTGGCATGTCAATGTCCAACTGGCGCGGCGATGCACACAGATGCCAGCGCAATCCCGCCTGGCGGCACGTGAAACTCGGTTCATAGTGTGGATTCGCCTTGGCAGGCCGGACAATGGGGATGCGGCTATTGTCGCTGCATCAGCCTCCCAACCGGTGCCAGTGCAATTTCATTCAGCGGTGACACGCTCCAGAACTTCTATTTGTATGTGAACGCCCGCTTGGGGTGACGATTCACATCGGATATGTCCTCCAAACCGCTGGGTGACGAGGTTGTAGACCAGATGCATGCCAAGCCCCATGCCATTTTGAAGATCGGTCGTGAAAAATGGATCGAAGACGCTTGCCTGTACCTGCGTTGTCATGCCAATGCCGTCATCACGGTAGTCCAATCGCAGTCCCTTGGCATCCTGCAGGGCAGAAATGTCGATGCGACCCTGTTCGCGCGATTTGAAGCCGTGCTTGAGCGAGTTGTCGATCAGGTTGGTGAAGATGATCGCCCATTCCTCGGCACTACCGGTCACAACCATTTGCTCCGTGCAATTGATGTGCAACGCCACGCCGCCCGCTGACAGCTTGCGACCAAAACTCCGAATGACGTTGTCGATGCATTCCCTGAGATCAAACGGCTTTTGCTCGCGTGACCTGGCACCAACAGCCAACTGACGGAAACTGTCAATCAATCGGCCCATGCGTGCAAGATTGCGGCTAATCAGCTCGCTACTGCCAGCAGCACCTTCAAAATATCGCACGAGGTCCGTCTGCGTCATGCTGCGCTGGGCAAAGCGCTCCGCCAGGACTCTCGACTTCTCTTGCAGATCGCTGATGGCCGCCAGGCTTACCCCCAAGGGCGTGTTGATTTCATGTGCAACGCCGGCTACCAGGACGCCAAGCGAGGCCATCTTCTCCGCTTCGACCAGTTTTTTTTGCGCATCCCTCAACTGTGTATTGATGGCCTGCAGCTTCAGGTTGGTCTGCGCAAGCTCGATCTGGGTGTGGGTGTAATCACGATTGAGTTGAAGTACGGTTTTGTTCAGGCGTTCCAGGTCCTCGATGTCATGTTCCGCCAGAACCCGGATACAACCGCCCTCACGCCAAACACGGGCGCGCAGCGTGCGTGTCTGTTGGGCATATTCGCCAATGGTCAGTCGCCCTTCGTGTACCAGCCCGTCGCTATCTGGGACGGCGTTCAGCAGTGCATGGAAATGGGGTTGGATGAAGAATCGGGCGACCCCAGTCTTCTCTGGTGGAAACTCGCTCAGGTTGAGCAAACGCAGGAAGCCTGCATTGGCTTCGATCAGTTCGGCTCTGTCGCTCAAGGTGGCTTGCGCAACGGCAAGCAGTGGTGCCAGACTGCTCGAAGGCGTAGTCAAGGTACAACTCGGGTCGAGCGGGTGCCAGGCATAAGGCGGGCGGAGTCCACGGCCGCGCGTGCATCGGCACCCCAGGCATCGGCACCAACGATATCGGCTAGTTGGTTCAGCCGGTTGATGACCAATCCCCCGACCATGACAGCGGGTCGCGCTTCACCCAGGCACTCGGTCATTCCGGCGATCACTTTCTTGACGACGGTAAGCTGCTGCGGGAAGCATACCGAGAGTCCCACCAGATCGGGCTTCCAGTCCCCAATCTGCTGCACCAGCGAACGCGTCGGCACACTGGCGCCGAGGTACTGTACGTCCCAGCCGCCAAGCAGAAAAGCGTCGGCGACCATGCGAAGGCCTATAGCGTGGTTGTTGCCTTCGACACACGCCAGCAACACACGCTTGTGTATGGGAGCTGGGGGCGGTGAGCGCAACAGTGCGATGGTCATCACCGACTCGACAATGGCTGTTGCCATGTGTTCCTGCGCCACGCTCACCTGGTTGGCTTGCCATCGTTCTCCGATGCTGTAGAGCGCCGGCTGGATGACATGTAACTCCACCTCGACCACGCCTTTGCCATCATCGAGGCAGCTATTCACAACCGCCATGGCCTCGCGCTGATTCCCGGCGAGAAGTGCTTCTTCAAAGGTGATGGCTTGCGGCCACATTGCAGGCTGCTTTGGCGCAACAAGTGGCACAACCCTACTGCTCTCGAGAAACCTCGCATGCACGTCGCCAATCGCCGCGGCCACGGCCTCACCTTGTAGTGGCTCCATTGCTTCTGAAAAGTAGTGTGCCAACCCATCAAGCGATTGGTTCAGGTACTCCAAGGGCATGCCGCGGGCCGCCTGGACGCTGGCGAACCAGCGCAGATAGTCCACCATGGGTGCGAGCAAGCCGAACTCGAGTACTGGTCGCAGGAATTCGAGATGAAAGGCCAGGTCTTCGCAGATGTCCGCTTCGCTTTGAATACCAAGGGTCTCGCCTGACGATGCATGGGCGGCTTGGAGCCGCGCCGCCACAGCGCTGACTGCCTGCGGCTGCAGGCGGATGAAGTTCTTCAGGGCACACCCATCCAGAATCATTCGTTCATCGTGCGTGGACATCCCATGTACTCCAGCGTGCATAGCAAATTGACGAAAGGCAGAAAATTCGTAGCGTCAGCCAAAGCCCCACCGCTAACGACATCAGTCTACCGATGTGAGTTTGCTCGGTATATCAGGTCTATACCCGATGTATCTCAAGAAATGACCTTACCGCAGCGTTGCTGGCGCTTTCACCCGACCACAGTCAATTGGTGGTGGCTACAAGGACAACGGCGAGGGGCCGCGCTACAAGCTTGACACCTTTGACAATATGGTCAAACCATCCGGCACGTCGCTGGGGCGTAACGTCCCCTGTGAAAAAACAGCGGAGTTTGCTGCACGCAAGGCAGACAACAAGCCCTGACCGTCATTGCCCACGATGGCCTTTATCATTGATGCAAACGGAGGTGACAGCGTTGACTATTTGTGAAGTGTTCGTCGGTGACATTGAAGACCCTACTTTCAAGTGGGATGGCGTTCACCGGAATGGCAACATACCTGCCCGACTCTCCCCGATCTTCCCGCCTCTGCCGGGAAACTACAACCGAACTTACGACGAATGGGTTGCCACTACCGGTGTTAAATCAAAGCAGACCGATTTCGGCGGGCAAGTGGCGCGGGTTACCAAATCACAAATTGAGCAGTTTGTAGCCTCGGCGTATCGGGCCGATGACAGGTCACGCCACAGTGAATCGTTTGCGGAACTTGCACAAGCCATTGCCGCGTTGGATGACCACCGAACTTACGGACTGGTGGCGACAGAGTGGTGAACACCGAATGCAATTAGCTGCACCAACCATGCATCCACCGGATTCAGATTTTTTGGGTCAACATTCGACGCTGAGCCATCAAACAGAGGCAGGCTCATTCTGTTACACGACATGACTGAAAAACGGACACGCTCTGGATGGATAGAGCCAATCTTGAAGCGTGTTGAGGCACGCCAGGGAAGTGACAGTGAGGCGGCCATGTCTTTGCGCAGAGACCTTGATTGGGCGAGGGAACGAGACGCTGAAGACGCATTACGAGTAATCGCAAAACCGCCAGTTGTCACCTTTGATCCCTCTATGACACCAGTTCACAAGAAGGATGTTGCATATAGGGTGGGAGAACTTGTGACGCATTTGAGGCGGCCAGACTGGGGCGTCGGGGCGGTCATGGCCGACAGCACCACTGAATCGGTGCGTGTCCTGTTTGAGTTTGGTGACGAGCGAACCTTTGGGCTTCCGTTAGCGGCGCTTGTCAAGGTCAATACCTGACACCAACATCGCTTTGGGACAAAACATTTCCCAGGAGGAAAAAAATGACAGAACACAAACGCACAGATTTTTCAGACAAACAAAAATCCCTGATTTACGAACGAGACCGAGCAATTTGTGCCTTTTCCGGGAAAAGTCTATGGATTCTCGACTATGGAATAAACCCCTTGTGGGATATGGATTGGGCTGATCATATAAAGCCCTCAAAACGTGGTGGCGAGTCAACGCTTAACAATGGTATTTGTTCTGGGGCTTTTTTTAATTCAAAGAAGCGCGACAACAGTTGGGACAACATTTATTTCTTTAAGGATGGCAAGCCGACAAGCCACTACTATTTTGTTCATGGAGAAATTTCGGAAAATCTCGGAAAAATCCTCATCCGCAACAAGTCAATTCATTTTTCAGATTGGTATCTGAATAGGGCATTCGCGAGATTCATGCTTATTATTAGACACAACAGACGCAAACAAAAAGGTAAAACGGATGCGCGGGGTGAAGAATACTACGCAAAGGCTTCTCTGAAAATGTTGAATGAGTGGCGAAAAATCGTTAAGCGCGAGAAGGTAGAAAAACTTGAGGATCGAGGACTTGTGCCAACGCCCGCTAATTCTGACCAAAATGAATTACTCTCCCTCAGAGATATTCACACGGTTAAAGAAATTATTGATAAGGCCGCATCTCTATCTCCGATGTACGAAGCAAGTTGCGACGCTATTAATCGCTTGTCTGAAATCACAACTAAGGATGAAGCAACAAAATTGATGAAAGAAATTGAACATTGCGAAGTCATAAACCATTTCGTCAAGACTTTTATAATCAAAAACCTTAGATTATTGTTTGTCGACTGATTGGGTACTCAGCGCATCGGCATGCAGCCCCCGTGGAATATGCGCAACCAGCTATCAATTCAGGAGTGAAAAGGCTGCCCGCTGACAGCATCCGGTTCACTCACCCCATTGCAGCCTGCGGTAAACATGCCACGCCCCGTGTCCATCACCGCTCATCGCCTGGGCGTGGTGGTTCGCCCACAGAGCGTTGCATCAGTTCGTCAAACGCTGCCAAGTCTGCGCGTGCTGAGCGCTGTGAAAAATAGTCGTGGGCCTGCATCATGGCAACTTTTTCGGCCACCGCAATGCTCACAAACTGATTGATGCTGACACCGTCTTGCTTGCTCAGGCGCTCAACACCGGCGCGAATTGATCGGGGTAAACGCAGTGGGTAGGTACTTAAATCGCTCATGGCAGACTCCTCAAAAATTCACCCGGGGTGATAACTTCAACCTGAAACCGCTTCGCAACGCCGACAAAGTGCTTTTGATTAAGTGTCAACAAAGCGCGAGCTGATGCATTGACTGCGGCCTCCAATACCAGTTCATCGGCCGGGTCACGCAACTGCGGTCGCCACAAAAAATGCACCTCAACCGGCTGCACGATGGACGCCAAGCCATCCAGAAACAAGCCGAGCTGCCGCGCGCTCAGGCCCGACGCTTCCAAATGTTCGGCTCGGGTGCATACCGCCTCGTACTCCATGAACAAGCTGACGCTGGCGGCCAGTGTGATCTGCTCTTGGCGGGCGCGGCGCAGCAAGTCAGCCGAGGCACCCGACGGACTGCGCAGGGCCGCAACAATCACATCGGTGTCCAGGACAATTTTCATTACAAAATGATATCACTAGTGATGAAGTTCGGCTAAATCCCCAGACAATCTCTACTTGGTGAGTTCTAGTGAGTTTCTAAGCGAAATCGACCTGCAGCCCCCGTGGAATGTGCGCAATCAGCTATCAATTCAGGAGTGACAAGGCTGCTCGCCTACCAGTGCGCCAGTGGGTGTTGTCTGTTCCGAAGCGGTTGCGCAATCTTCTGCACTGCAACTTCGTTGCGGCTCCAGTCTGAACGCTCATGTGAAGTTTAACGCCGCGCGTTATACAATAAAACCATGATTCAGAGTTTCAAATGCGCTGATACCAAAGCCCTGTTTGCTGGCTTGCCGGGTGCCCGGTTTGCCAATATCCAGGCGGTAGCGGAGCGCAAGCTGCAAATGCTGCACCGGGCCACCCGGCTGGATGACTTGCGCGTGCCGCCAAACAACCGGCTTGAGGCTTTGAAGTGTGACCGCAAGGGTCAGCACAGCATCCGCATCAATGACCAATGGCGTGTGTGCTTTGTGTGGACTGGAAGCGATGCCCGCGAAGTTGAAATTGTTGATTACCACTGAAGGAATAGAGCCATGGAAACCATTGCCAACGGAATGCGCCCGATTCACCCCGGCGAGGTGCTGCGCGAAGAGTTTTTGCAGCCCATGGGAATGACCGCCCACGCGCTGGCAATGGCGCTGCAAGTGCCCGCGCCGCGCATCAATGACATCGTGCGCGAGCGCCGCGCTGTGACGGTGGATACCGCGCTGCGCATGGCTAAGTACTTTGGCACCAGCGCGGAGTTCTGGATGGGCCTGCAAACCGACTTTGATATGGCCACGGCCCGCGCAACGATGGCGGGCGTGCTGGCGCGCATTGTTTCGCGTGAGGATGCTGGCGAAGTTGCTCACGGCTGAGTCTTCTGCGGGAGCGGCGAGACCCCGCCGCAGGTTGGGGTTCACTTCGAGCTACTTCGAAGCGGCGGGAGCAGCAACCACCTCCACAATTGGCTGCCCCAGCGACTTCAAAATATCCCGCACCATCTGCGCCCTGTCTTTTGGCTCTGGCAACTCGCGCTCGATGCGCAGTTTTTCGTTGCCAGCGAGCTTGATGTGTTTGTGCTTCTGGATCAATCCAATGATCTTCATCGGGTCAATGGGCGGATTTTTCTCAAAGGTGATGGTGATCACGCCGGGGGCAGCATCGACCTTGAGCACGCCATAGGGCTTGGCCAGCACGCGCAGCCGATGCACGTCGATGAGAGTCTGCGCCTGGGGCGGCAGTTTGCCGAAACGATCGATGATCTCTTCCAAAAGTTTGTCCACCTGATCGGCGTTCTTGGCGGTTGCGAGTTTTTTGTAGAAACTCAAACGCAAATGCACATCGCCACAGTAGTCGTTGGGTAACAGCGCTGGCGCGTGGAGGTTGATATCGGTGGTGACGTTCAGGGGGCTCAGCAAATCCGGTTCCTTGCCGTTCTTGAGGCATCGCACCGCCTCACTCAGCATCTCGTTGTAGAGCTGAAAGCCCACCTCCAGCATGTTGCCGCTTTGGTGTTCGCCCAGCACTTCACCAGCGCCGCGAATTTCCAGGTCGTGCATGGCGAGGTAGAAACCGCTGCCAAGCTCCTCCATCTGCTGAATCGCTTCCAGGCGTTGCCCAGCCTGTTTGGTGAGTCCTTCGATATCGGGCACCATCAGGTAGGCATAGGCCTGGTGGTGGCTGCGGCCCACGCGGCCACGCAACTGGTGCAACTGCGCCAGACCGAATTTGTCGGCGCGGCTCATGACAATGGTGTTGGCGGTGGGCACGTCGATGCCGGTCTCGATGATGGTGGAGCACAGCAGCAGGTTGTACCGCTGGGCAATGAAGTCGCGCATCACGCTCTCGAGCTGGCGCTCCGGCATCTGACCATGGGCCACGGCAATGCGCGCTTCCGGCAGCAACTCTTCGAGCTTGGCGCGGCGGTTCTCAATCGTTTCGACTTCGTTGTGCAGAAAATAGACCTGCCCACCACGCTTGAGCTCACGCAGCACCGCCTCACGGATCACGCCGTTGCCTTCTGTACGTACAAAGGTTTTGATTGCCAGGCGGCGCTGCGGTGCGGTGGCAATCACGCTCAAGTCACGCAGCCCTTCGAGCGCCATGCCCAGGGTGCGCGGAATCGGAGTGGCAGTGAGGGTGAGCACATCCACCTCGGCACGCATGGCCTTCATAGCCTCCTTGTGGCGCACACCAAAGCGGTGCTCTTCATCGATGATGAGCAAGCCCAGGTTCTTAAAGTGCGTGTCCTGGCTCAGCAGCTTGTGGGTGCCCACCACGATGTCGATGGTGCCGTCTGCCAGTCCTTTGAGGGCGGCGGTGATTTCCTTGCCAGAACGGAAACGGCTCATCTCGGCAACCTTCACCGGCCACTTGGAAAAGCGGTCCACCAGGGTCTGGTAGTGCTGCTCGGCCAGAAGCGTCGTGGGCGCGAGGAACGCCACCTGCTTGCCGCCGGTGATGGCAATGAAGGCAGCGCGCAGGGCGACCTCGGTCTTGCCGAAACCCACATCGCCACACACGAGCCGGTCCATCGGTCGGGGACTGACCATGTCCTGAATCACACAGTGGATGGCAGCGCGCTGGTCGGCCGTTTCTTCAAACCCGAAGTCGTTGGCAAAGGTCTCGTAATCGGTGGGGGAGTAACGAAATGCGTGCCCTTCGCGCGCGGCACGTCGGGCGTAGATGTTGAGCAGCTCGGCCGCCGAGTCGCGTACCTGCTCGGCGGCCTTGCGCTTGGCTTTTTCCCACTGACCGCTGCCGAGCTTGTGCAGGGGTGCTTCATCGGCACTCACACCGGTGTAGCGGCTGATCAGCTGCAATTGACTTACCGGGACATACAGCGTGGCTTTATCAGCGTATTCGAGGTGCAGAAACTCCTGCAACTCGGGATCCCCCGCAGCATCTTTGTTGCCCAGATCCAGATTGATCAACCCCTGGTAGCGGCCAATGCCATGGGCCGAGTGCACCACCGGGTCACCAATATTGAGTTCACTCAGGTCCTTGATCAGCGCTTCAACGTCGCTGACCTGCTCCTGCTTGCGCCGCCTGCGCGCCATGGGTGCCGTCGCAAACAGCTCGGTTTCGGTAATGAGGTCGATGCCCTGTTCCAGCCAGCTAAACCCGTTGGATAGCCCCGCTGTGGCAATGCCAAACTTCTCTGTGCTCGCCAGGAAGTCATCCAGCGAGTCAAACGCGGGCGGGCTGACGCCCGCATTGCGCAAAAAATCCAGCAGGCTCTCGCGACGGCCGTCACTCTCGGCGAGTACCAGCAAGCGCTGCTGGGTGTTGCGGGCGTGGGTTTTCAGTCGCAGCAGCGGGTCTTCCGTGCCCCGTTCCACCGACAGAATGGGCAGTGCTTCCAGTTCCACGTAAGGCGAAACCGCCTCGGCGTCTGCGGCTTTTCTGATGGCGAGTTGTGCATAACTATTGGCCTTGGCGAAAAACTGCTCGGTGCCGAGAAACAGCGATTCGGGCGGCAGGGCAGGGCGCTCCGGGTCGCCTTGCACCAGCCGAAAGCGCTCTTTGGTATCGGTCCAGAAGCGCTGAAACGCGCTTTCCAGATCGCCGTGCAGCACGACGGTGGCGTCTTGGCCCAGGTAGTCAAACACCGTGGCCGTGTCTTCGAAGAACAGTGGCAAGTAGTACTCGATGCCAGCGGTGGCGACTCCGGCCCCGATGTCCTTATAGATGCGACTCTTGGTGGGGTCACCATCGAGCAGCTCACGCCAGCGGTTGCGAAAACGCGCGCGCGCCGCGTCGTCCATCGGGAACTCGCGCCCGGGCAGCAGGCGCACTTCAGGCACCGGGTAGAGGCTACGCTGGCTGTCGGGGTCAAAGGTGCGGATGCTGTCGATCTCGTCGTCAAACAGGTCCACCCGGTAGGGAACAGGCGAACCCATGGGAAACAGATCAATCAGGCCACCGCGCACCGCGTATTCACCGGGGCTGACCACCTGGGTCACATGGCTGTAGCCAGCCAGGGTGAGTTGTGCCTTGAGTTTGGCTTCGTCAAGCTTCTGCCTGACTTTGAATTCGAATGTGTAACCGGCCAGAAAGCTTGGCGGCGCCAGGCGGTACAGCGCGGTAGTCGCAGGGACAATCACCACATCCGCGCCGGTATCCTTGTCCCTCTGGCTGATGCGCCACAGCGTGGCCAGGCGCTCGCTGATGAGGTCCTGGTGTGGCGAAAAGGTGTCGTAGGGTAGGGTTTCCCAATCGGGGAACAGCGCGCAGCGCAAGGTGGGCGCAAAGAAGGCAATTTCTTCGAGCAGGCGCTGGGCATCGCTGGCATCGGCGGTGACGACCGTCATGGGCTTGCCAAGAGTTTTCTCGCGCAGCCCGAGTTGGGCGAGTAGCAAGGCGTCAGCGGAACCGGCAGGGCGGGGCAGCGTGAAACGCTTGCCCAAAGTGAGTTTGGGTAGATCCATGAGAGGCATGATTCTAGAATGGGGACCGTACCATGACCCCAACGCCCTCCCGAGACCCGGTTTTTCAAGCAGTAGCGCCGCGCTACTGGGCGTTGATTCCATGCGCGGGAAGCGGGTCGCGGGCCGGCACCCCAGGCCCCAAACAGTACCAGCTGGTCGCGGGTCAGCCGATGGTTCTGCACACGCTAGCGGCCTTTACGCAGGTGACGAAGCTTGCTGGCACCCTGGTGGTTGTGAGCGCTGGGGACACCTTCTTTGATTTTCAAGATGCTAGTGTTTTGGTAGCTGCTTGTGGAGGATCCACGCGGGCTGCGAGCGTTTTCAATGGTCTTGGTGCACTGTTGCAGAAGGGTGCACTGGGCAACGATTGGGTGCTGGTGCATGATGCGGCGCGTTGCCTGGTCACCTCGGAGCAGATCGATTCCTTGATCGATGCGTGCCAAGGCGACGGTGTGGGTGGATTGTTGGCGCTCAAGCTTGCGGATACGCTCAAACGTGAAGTCGCTGGCCGTGCGGCTGAAACGGTGGATCGCAGCGACAAGTGGCTGGCACAAACGCCGCAAATGTTTCGCATCGCTGAATTGCAGCAAGCGCTGCTGGCCGCAGGCGACTGTGTCACAGACGAAGCCAGCGCCATGGAGTTTGTGGGAAAGTCGCCCTTGTTGGTGGAGGGCAGTGCACAGAACTTCAAGGTGACCTACCCCCAGGACTTCGCGTTGGCGCAAGCCGTGCTGGCGTCGCGGCAAATCCGGTAATCTGGCGTGGTGCTGGTGGCCATGATGATGGCGTCAGTGAAAACCCTTGTTCAGGCACGACCATGCCATGTTCTGACCCTGAAGTGTGCGCCAATCGGCCGATAATGGCTCAGCACGGCAAATGCCAGTCGTGACGGAGCGAGGAGACAGCATGAAGGTGCGCGTGGGTGAGGGATGGGATATTCATGCCCTGGTGGAAGGGCGTAAGCTGATCCTGGGCGGCATCGAGATCGCCTATGCCAAGGGGCTTTTGGGCCACTCGGATGCCGACGCGTTGTTGCATGCGATCACCGATGCACTGCTCGGTGCTGCGGGGTTGGGAGATATCGGCACCCATTTTCCTGACACCCAGGCGCAGTTCAAGGGTGCGGATTCATCCAAATTGCTGGCCGAAGTGGCCACGAAAGTGCGCGCGCTGGGATACCAGATTGGTAACGTCGACAGCACAGTGATTGCACAGGCACCCAAGTTGGCACAGCATATCCCGGCCATGCGCTCCCGTATTGCAGAGGTGCTGGGCATCGGGCTGGACCAGGTCAATGTCAAGGCCAAGACGGCCGAAAAGATGGGGCCGGTGGGGGAAGGGCGGGCCATGGAAGCTCGAGCAGTCGTGCTGCTGTGTTTCTAGAACTCATCAAAGGTGCTGCACTGCTGCTGGCGCTCAGCCAGTTGCAGGGGTTCAGCGTGCGGCTCTGGCGTGGGCGGGACTTGCAGGGAAAGATTGCGCAAGGACTGCTGTTTGGTGCGATTTGCGTCATCGGCATGCTGGCACCGCTGACGCTTGCGCCAGGTGTTATTTTTGATGCCCGATCGGTGGTCCTGAGTCTGGCAGCACTGTTTGGTGGCCCTTTCGTCGCGTGCATTGCCGCAGGGGTTGCAGGCGCTTACCGACTCTACCTTGGCGGACCAGGTGCCAGCGTCGGGGTGTCGGTCATCGTCAGCAGTGTGCTGTTGGGACTTGCCTACCGGTGGTTGGTGGCCAGGAAGCACGTCAAGACGGATGCTGTGCATTTGCTGGTTTTCGGACTGCTGGTGCATGCGATTGTTATTTTTCTGTTTTCCCTGTTGCCGCCGTCGGTGGCGCCCAAGGTGTTGAGTGAAGTCGCGCTGCCGGTGCTTCTGGTGTTTCCATGCGCCACTGTACTGCTGGGCTGGCTCTTGCAGGACTCCGCGCAACGCGAGGCCAATGAACAGTTGTTGCTGGCCAATGAAGCGCGATTTCGCGGGCTGTTGCAGGACGTTCCATCGGTGGCGGTGCAGGGCTACACACCCGATGGCACCACGATCTACTGGAATGCTGCGTCGGAGCGGTTGTATGGCTACTCTGCTGCTGAGGCGGTGGGGCGCAACCTGCTCGACCTGATCATTCCCGAGCCGATGCGCCAGGGTGTGCGCGAGGCCATGCACACCATGTTTGCCACCGGTGTGCCTATCGAGGCGGCAGAGTTGACGCTAAAGCACAAGGATGGATCGGAGGTCCCGGTTTTTTCCAGCCATGCCTTGGTGCGCAATGGTTCCTCGTCGGGTGAACTGTTTTGCTTTGACATTGATCTGGCCGACCGCAAACGGGCCGAGGCCGAATTGCGCGTGGCCGCCATTTCCTTTGAGGCACAGGAAGGCATGCTGGTCACCGACGCCGACCATGTGATTCTGAAAGTGAATCAGACCTTTTGTCGCATCACGGGCTACTCTGCCGACGAGGCGATCGGTCGCACACCTGATTTTCTCGGCTCGGGGCGACACGACAAGGAATTCTTCGCGCATATGGTGGCGCAGCTCGAGAGCGTCGGCAGGTGGGAAGGTGAAATCTGGAATCGCCACAAGAATGGAGACATATGCCCGCAGTGGATGCACATTACCGCGGTTACCGACGAGCGGGGCCGGGTTGCCAACTACGTTTCTTCATTCTCGGACATTACCCAGCGCAAGGCAGCCGAAGACCAGATCCGGCAACTGGCTTTTTTTGATCCGCTGACCGGCTTGCCCAACCGGCGCATGCTGATGGATCGCCTGCAGCACGCCCTGGCCAGCAGCGCACGCAACGGGCTGAGTGGCGCACTGCTGTTCATCGATCTGGACCACTTCAAAAACCTAAACGATACCCTGGGCCACGACAAGGGCGATTTGCTCCTGCAACAAGTGGCGCAGCGTTTGTTGACCTGCGTGCGCGAGGACGACACGGTGGCGCGATTGGGTGGTGACGAATACGTGGTGATGCTGGAGGCACTCCATGCGGTACGGGCCGAGGCGGCCTCGCAAGCCACCTTGGTGGGCGAAAAAATCATCAATGCCCTGAACCAGCCCTATCGGCTCGCCAGCGTCGATTTTCATAGCACACCGAGCGTCGGTGTTGCGCTCTATCAGGGGCATCAGGCCAGCATTGAGGATCTGCTCAAACAAGCCGATCTGGCCATGTACCAGGCCAAGAGTGCCGGGCGCAACGCGATGCGGTTCTTTGATCCGCAAATGCAGGCGGCGGTGTCGCAGCGCGCCTCGATGGAGACCGATATCCGGCGTGGCATTTTGCGGGGCGAGTTTTTGTTGCACTTTCAGCCGCAAGTCGACGCTCAAGGTAGCGTCATTGGTGCAGAAGCGCTGTTGCGCTGGGAGCACCCGTCCGATGGCATGGTGTCGCCGGCATCCTTCATCCCGGTAGCGGAAGAAACCGGTCAGATTCTGCTGCTCGGCAGTTGGGTGCTGGAAACTGCCTGTCTTCAACTGGTGGCATGGGCGGCAGAGCCTGTGACCGAGTCGCTGGTGCTGGCGGTCAATGTGAGCTCGCGCCAGTTTCGCCAGCCAGATTTTGCTGAGCATGTATTGGGGCTGCTGGACTACACCGGGGCCAATCCAAGGCGCCTGAAGCTGGAGCTCACCGAGAGTCTGCTCGCTGAAAATCTGGAAGACGTCATTGTCAAGATGTCTTTGCTGCGCGAGCGTGGGATAAGCTTTGCGCTGGACGATTTCGGGACCGGCTATTCTTCGCTGTCGTATCTGAAGCAGCTCCCCCTGGACCAGCTCAAGATCGATCAGTCGTTTGTGCGGGATGTCCTGATCGATGCCAATGACGCAGCCATTGCGCGCACGATTGTCGCTCTTGGAAACAGCCTGGGCTTGGCGGTGATTGCAGAGGGCGTTGAAACCACTGAGCAGCGCGATTTTCTGCTTGCCAACGCGTGCCGTGCCTACCAGGGCTATCTGTTCAGCAGGCCGCTGCCCATTGCAGCATTTGAACTTTACGTGAAGGCACAGTGACATGCAGGAGTTGGTGACCCTGGGTCGATTTGAGTTGCGTAAGAAGCTGGGGCAGGGAGCACAGTCAACGGTCTGGCTGGCGTTTGATCCAAGACTGGAGCGCGAAGTTGCCATCAAAGTGATGCGACCGACATCCAACACCGGCGATTCGGCGTTGGCCGCCTGGTTGCAGGAGGCGCGCACGGTGGGTCGGGTGACCCACCCCAACATCGTGCCGGTATATGAGGCCGATATTCAGGACCGCCAGGCCTATCTGGTGTTCGAATACGTGGCCGGCCAGACCCTTGACAAGGTCATGCAACGACGCGGTGCGCTACCGGCTGCAGAGGCGGTGGGGCTGATGCTGGACATTCTTGACGCGGTTGCTGTAGCCCATGCGGCGGGAGTGGTGCATCGCGATCTCAAACCCTCCAATATCGTGGTGGATACCTCTGGCCATGCCCGTGTGATGGACTTTGGTATTGCAGCGCGCATCAAGGAAAGTGGTGTCAAGCAACACGAGTTTGCGGCGGGTGGCACAGTGGGCTACCTTTCACCTGAAGCCGCCAACGGCGAAGTGCCTTCCACATCCATGGACATATTTTCAGCGGGAGTGGTATTGGCGGAGCTGCTGATAGGTAAACCGCTGCTGGCAGAGCAGGATCCGCACCGTGCGGTCTATCGCGTGATCCACGAACAAATGGAATTGCCCGAAACGTTGGGTGCCGACGTGGATGACCGGTTGCGCTCCCACGTGACACGGGCGCTGGCCAAAGATCCAGTGCACCGATTTGCCAGTGCGCGGGCCTTTCAGACGGCATTGGCCGAGTGGATCAAGCCGCGCTCGGTTGCGGCGCAGCCCAGTGGGGCAACGGGTGGACAGAACAGCACCTTGGACTTTCTGCTGCGGCGCATGCGTCACAAGAGCGATTTTCCGGCGCTGTCCGAGTCGGTGGTTCGCATCCAGAGCATGGCGACATCGGAGAGCGAGAGTGTCAACAGCGTCACCAATGAAATCCTCAAGGATGTGGCGCTCACCAACAAATTACTGCGCCTGGTCAATAGCGCGCATTACGCCCGCGGCGGCAGCATCAGCACGGTATCGCGGGCGGTAACGCTGGTGGGCTTCAACGGCATTCGCAATATGGCGTTGAGCCTGGTGCTTCTTGAGCATATGCAGGACAAGGCGCAGGCCGAGCAGTTGAAGGAGGAATTCTTGCGGTCCCTGATGGCAGGCTCCATCGGGGCGGAACTGTGCACCGTCGAGCGCGAGGCGGAAGAGGCCTTTATCGGGGCCATGTTCCAGAACCTGGGGCGGTTGCTGGCGCAGTTCTATTTCCCGGAGGAGGCAGCACAAATCCGCAGTCTGGTGCGCGCCAAGCGCGACCCGCTGACCGAAGTTGCCGCCGCCGCGAGTGTGCTGGGCCTCAATTTCGAACAGCTCGGTATTGGCATTGCCAAAGCCTGGGGCCTGCCCCAGGGCATCCAGCGCTGCATGCGAAAACCCACAGGCCCTCCACCCAATCGGTGTCCTGGTGATCAGGATGAGCGACTGCGCTGGATCGCCCAGGCCTCCAATGAGATGGCCGATGCTTTGCTGCACTCGGACGCAAAGGAGACCGATGCCACGCTGGCCCAAATTGCGCGCAATTACGCTCCGGTTCTCGGCAGCAGCAGGGACGGCGTGCAGGCGGCCACCTTGAAGGCGCGCATCAAACTGAAGGACCTGGCCGTTGCCATGGAAATTCGGGTGGCGCCAGGGTCGGCGGCAGCCAAGCTTCTGATGCCGCCCGTCGACATCGATCTGGATCTCGAGGCACGCGGCGCACAGAAGGAACAGGACAGCACTCTGGGTGGCTTCGAGCTGCACGCCACCCATACCGGCATTTTCAGTGCCGCAACACCGCAGTCGGCGATCAAGGATGACCGCGTGGCGCAAACCTTGTCCGCCGGTATTCAGGATATTACGAATGCCATGGTCGAAGATTTCAAGCTCAGTGACATCTTGCGCATGATTCTCGAAACCATGTTTCGCGCAATGGGCTTCGACCACATCATTTTTTGCATGCGGGACCCCAAGACCGAGTCCATGACGGGTCGATTTGGCTTGGGTGGAGGGGTGGAGGAGCACGTCAAAAGCTTCCGGATTCCCCTGAAAGCGGCCACCCCCGACCTGTTTGCCGTGGTCTGCAACAAAGGTGCTGACACCATGATCAGCGATGCCACCGATCCCAAGATAGTCCAGCGGCTACCCGCGTGGTTCACGCAAGGGGTCAATGCGCCGGCATTCCTGTTGTTGCCACTGCAGATCAAAGGCGTGCCGTTTGGCCTGATTTATGCCGATAAAAAGTTCCACGGCGCGCTGGAGCTCGATGACAGGGAACTCGCCCTGCTGCGCACCCTGCGCAATCAGGCGGTGATGGCCTTCAAGCAGTCGAGTTGATCCACCAGGCCTTCCGTGAGATGCTATTGAAACGATAGCTGCTCACGCACATTCCATAAGCGCCAGAGGCCGAAAAGGCTATTGCGCGGTCCAGCCGCCATCCATGTTCCAGGCGACACCGCGCACGTTGTTACCAGCGGGGGAGCAGAAGAAAACTGCCAGTGCTCCGAGTTCTTCGGGCGTGGTGAACTGCATGGACGGCTCTTTTTCGCCGAGTAGTCGCCGTATGGCTTCATCGTTGCTGACATTCAGCGCTGCGGCCTTGGCGTCCACCTGCTTTTGCACCAATGGAGTCAGAACCCAGCCGGGGCAGATCGCATTGCACGTAACACCGGTAGCAGCGTTTTCGAGCGCAATGACCTTGGTCAGTCCGACCACACCGTGCTTGGCTGTCACGTAGGCCGACTTCTCGGCCGACGCCACCAGTCCGTGAACCGATGCCACGTTAATGATGCGACCCCAGTTGCGCTTAAGCATCGCTGGCAGGGCCAGGCGGGTGGCGTGAAAGACGCTCGACATATTGATGGCAATGATGGCGTCCCAGCGCTCCACCGGGAAATTTTCGACACGCGCCACATGCTGAATGCCGGCGTTGTTGACCAGGATGTCCAGGCTGCCAAAGACCTTGGTGGCGTGGGCGATCATGTCTTCGATCTCGGCGGGCTTGCTCATGTCTGCCCCGTGGTAGCTCACCTGCACACCCATTGCAGCGATTTCGGCCTTGGGGCCTTCCGCGTCCCCAAAACCGTTCAGGACGATATTGGCGCCTTGCGCGGCAAGCGCGCGGGCAACCCCCAAGCCGATGCCGCTGGTCGATCCGGTAACGAGTGCTGTCTTGCCTTTTAGCATGCTGTTCTCCTGAGGTGCGATGAATGAGGGGTTGGTTCCGTTAGGATTGGGAATCCGTATTATCAAACCACCCATTGCACCATGGCAAAGCCTAAGTTGAATTACGTATCGTGTCCGGACGCTGGCGCGGGACACCGCATGGCTTACTGGGAGTGGGGTGACCCCCAGGCCAGCCACATCGTGCTGTGCGTGCATGGGCTATCAAGGCAGGGTCGTGATTTTGACGTCCTGGCGCAGGCATTGGTGGCGCGTTCCAACTCGCCATTGCGTGTGGTCTGTCCGGACGTTGTGGGGCGCGGCATGAGCGACTGGTTGGCCGACCCCCAGGGCTACCAACTACCCCAGTATGCAGCCGACATGCTGGCCCTGCTGGCACAGCTCCAACCCGCTGCGCTGGACTGGGTGGGAACCAGCATGGGCGGGCTGATTGGTATGGGTATTTGTGGACAGCCGTCCTTGCCGCTGCCCGTGCCGGTGCGCCGCCTGGTGCTCAATGATGTGGGGCCTGTGGTGCAGTGGGAAGCGCTGGCTCGTATCGGCAGCTATCTGGGCCGCTCGGTGCAGTTTGAGTCCGTGGAGCAGGCTGCCAACGCGTTGTGGCTGGTGTCTGCCAGTTTCGGGCCGCACACTGCGGCTCAATGGCTGGAGCTATCTCGCCATATGGTCAAGCCTTTGGCAGACGGTAGCCCCGGTGTGGCCCTGCATTACGACCCTGCCATTGCCGTGCCATTTCGCGCCATTACCCAGGAGTCTGCCACGCAGGGCGAAGCGCTGATGTGGCAGCTCTACGACGCCATTACAGCAAAGACCTTGTTGCTGCGTGGCGCCGATTCCGACCTGCTGTCGCGGGCGACCGCGCAGGCCATGGCAGAGCGGGGTCCACATGCCCAACTGGTAGAGTTTGCAGGTGTGGGCCATGCGCCGACCTTGATTGCCCAGGACCAGATCGATGCAGTGGCAACGTTTTTGCTGGGATAAAGCGCGCATTTCATGAAAAGCTCGTCCTCCGAACAGGTTTTGGCCTCGCCACCCCCTGTGCTGGCCGCCACAGCACAGGCCTTGCCCAACGAAACCGGGGCGCTGGTGCGTGCCCGCGCGTTTGCCGAGCCATTGCTGGCCTGCGAAACCCTCGATACGGGCGAGAATATTCTGGCGCATGCCGACGCTGTGGCGCGCATTCTGCACACCATTGGCGGCTCAGAGGCCATGCAGGCAGCGAGTTATCTGGTGTACGCCTGTGACCACCTCAACAAGCCCCAGGAAGTCATCGCCAAGGCCTTTGGGGTTCATTTTGCCGATCTGGCCATGGAGACCACCAAACTGGTCCGGGTGCAGCGCATGGCGCGATTGGCCCAGGCCTCGGCCACGCGAACAACAGCCGCAACACCGATGGCGCAGACCGCGGCAGCACAGACCGAGAGCGTTCGCAAGATGCTGCTGGCGTTCTCGCGCGATTTGCGCGTGGTCATGCTGCGCCTGGCGTCCCGCCTGCAAACCCTGCGCTACTTTGCGGCAACCAAAATCGCCGTGCCGCCGGGTCTGGCCAGCGAATCATTGCAGGTGTTTGCACCACTGGCGAATCGGCTCGGTATTTGGGAAATCAAGTGGGAGCTGGAAGACCTGTCGTTCCGTTTTCTGGAACCTCAAACCTACCGTGAAGTGGCAAAACTGCTCGACGAGAAGCGGGTAGAGCGTGAGGCCAGCGTGGAGCAGTTGCGCTTGCGAATTGCTGCCGATTTGGCCGCACAGGGCATCGCTGCGCAGGTGCAAGGCCGTCCCAAGCACATCTACAGCATTGTCAAGAAGATGCGGGGCAAGTCGCTGGGGTTCGACCAAGTCTATGACATCCGTGCGTTGCGCATTATCGTGCCGACTGTGCCGGATTGCTACGCAGCGCTAAGCTGGGTGCACAGCCAATTTTCACCGGTTGTGGCGGAGTTCGACGACTACATCGCGCGCCCCAAGGGCAATGGCTACCAGTCGCTGCACACCGTGGTGCGCGATGCCGCAGGCCAGCCGATCGAGGTGCAACTGCGCACCCAGGCCATGCACGACCACGCGGAAACCGGCGTCGCTGCGCACTGGGCTTACAAAGAAGCCGGGACCAAGGGCTATTCGGGCGTGACTGCCAGTGGTGCGTACGACGCCAAAATCGCCGTGTTGCGGCAACTGCTGGCCTGGGAGCGCGATTTGTCAGGTGCGCAGGGCGATGGTCCCGGTGCTGGCATGTTTGAAGACCGCATCTATGTGCTGACGCCCGACGCCGCCATTGTGGAGTTGCCCCAAGGGGCCACCGCGGTCGACTTCGCTTACAGCGTACACACCAACTTGGGGCACCGGTGCCGTGGTGCCCGGGTCGACGGTGCCATGGTGCCGCTCAACACGGCGCTCAAGAACGGGCAGACGGTGGAGGTGACGGTGGTCAAGGAGGGCGGCCCCTCGCGCGACTGGCTCAATACCGATCTGGGCTTTCTGGTCAGCCACCGCGCGCGGGCCAAGGTGCGTGCATGGTTCAACGCGCTGGCCATGCATGAGACCGTGGCCAAGGGCCGCGAGGCCGTGGAGCGGCTGCTGCAGCGCGAGGGCAAGACGGCGGTCAAGCTCGAGGATCTGGCTTCGCAACTTGGTTTCAATTCGGCCGATGATTTGTTCGAGGTGGTCGGCAAGGATGAGTTCTCGCTGCGCAATATCGAAATCGTGCTGCGACCACCCGAGCCGGAACCAGCACACGATGACTACGCGCTGATTCGCAAGCCCAAGGTGCCGAGCCACGGGTCCAAGGGTGGTGTGCTGGTGGTTGGCGTGGACTCCTTGATGACGCAATTGGCCAAATGCTGCACCCCGGCGCCGCCCGACGCCATTTGTGGTTTTGTGACGCGCGGCAAAGGCGTCAGCGTGCACCGTGCCGATTGCTCCAACCTGCGCAACATGGTGACGCGCAGTGGCGACCGGGTGATTGATGTCCAGTGGGGCGGGGCGGGGCAGAGTGTCGGGGCTGTCTATCCGGTGGATGTCGCCATCGAGGCGGCCGACCGCCAGGGTCTGTTGCGCGATATTTCCGAAGTTTTTACCAAGGAAAAGATGAATGTCATTGGCGTGCAGACGCAATCGGTCAAAGGCACGGCCTGGATGACCTTTACCGTCGAGGTGGGCGACGCCGGCCGCATGACCAAGGTGCTGGCCATTGTGGCGGACCTGGCCGGGGTTCGCTCCGCACGAAGGCGCTGAACATGCGCTTGGCACGGGGTTGGCTGTCAGTGGCCTGTACGATACGGCCGCTAGCATGTTGCATCTGCCATGCGACGCAGAATCAACCAAGAGCTTATGTCCATGAAAATTGAAAAAGACACCGCTGTGACGCTGACCTTCAACGTGGCCGATGCCACTGGCAAGCTGCTCGATGGCAACAGCGACCCCATGGTCTACCTGCACGGCGGGTATGAGAACACGTTTCCCAAGATCGAGGCCGCCCTGGAAGGGCAGGAACCGGGCTACACGGTGGCATTGACACTGTCCCCGCAGGATGCCTTTGGTGAGCGCAATGAAGCCCTGGTGCGCACCATTCCCAAGAAAGAGTTTCCCCCTGGCGTCAAGGTCGGTGGACAACTGCAAGGCTATACCGACGAGGGTGTCGAGCAGCTTTTCAACGTGGTCAAGGTCAAGGGTGATACCGTGCATCTGGACGGCAACCACCCCTGGGCCGGCAAAACGCTGCGCTTTACCCTCAAGGTTACCGAAGTGCGCGCGGCCACGCCGGAAGAAATCGCCCACAAGCATGTGCATGGGGTACATGGTCACCACCATTGATGGAAATTCTCCGCAATTGACATGGATCACGGTGGTGATATACCCCGCATAGTACTATTTCCCGTCATAAATTAGCTGTTTGATAACCGTGCGGTTGCGGTTCCTGCATCCAGGAACAGGGCGCTACGTGCATCAAGAAACGAAGGAAAGTAAGTGCAAGACAAGGCCCCGTCCGAGAAAAAAGTGATTCCCATCGTCCCTCAGGCTGCCGCGGAGCCGCCGGTCGCAGCGGGTGATGACGACGTCATGGTGTCGCTATACCAGGCGCAGAAAACCATTTACCCGCGCAGTGTCAGCGGGTTTTTCTCCAATTGGCGCTGGGTCATGGTGTGGATCACCCAGTTGGTGTTTTACGGCTTGCCGTGGCTGGAGTGGGGTCAACGCCAGGCGGTGCTGTTTGATCTGGGCGCGCGCCGCTTCTACATCTTTGGCCTGGTCTTGTACCCGCAGGATTTCATTTACCTCACGGGCTTGCTGGTTATTTCGGCCCTGTCGCTGTTCCTTTTCACCGCAGTGGCCGGCCGCCTGTGGTGCGGCTATGCCTGCCCACAAACGGTTTATACCGAAATGTTCCTGTGGATGGAGAAGCTCACCGAAGGCGACCGGGCAGCGCGTATGCGGCGTGACGCCGGACCATGGAACGCTGAGAAAATCGCCCGCAAGTCGTCCAAGCACTTCCTGTGGCTGGCGGTGGCATTCTGGACCGGCTTTACGTTCGTTGGCTATTTCATTCCCATGCGCCAGATGAGCTCTGTGTTCATGACGGACCAGATGAGCGCGCTGGAAACGTTTTGGGTGTTCTTCTATGGCTTTGCTACCTACGGCAATGCCGGCTTTATGCGCGAGCAGGTGTGCAAGTACATGTGCCCCTATGCCCGCTTCCAGAGTGCCATGTTCGACAAGGACACGCTCATTGTGGCCTATGACAAAGAACGCGGTGAGCCACGCGGCGCCCGCTCCAAGAAGGCCGATCCGACAGCGCTCAACCTAGGTGCCTGCATCGACTGCAGTTTGTGCGTCCAGGTGTGCCCCACAGGGATTGACATACGCAACGGTCTGCAATACGAGTGCATTGGATGTGGGGCTTGCGCCGACGTATGTGACACCGTCATGGACAAGGTTGGCTACCCACGTGGTCTGGTCAAGTATTCCACCGAGAATGCAGTGGCACAGCACTGGACACGAGCGCAGACGTGGCGCCATGTATTGCGTCCCCGGGTGCTGATTTACTCCGCTATTTTGGGCTCTGTGGTGCTGGCAATGGTGGTCAGTCTGGCCACTCGCATTCCATTCAAGGTGGACGTGGTGCGCGACCGGGGCGTCTTGGCGCGCGAAGTGGAGGGCGGAAAAATAGAGAATGTGTTCCGACTGCAGGTGATGAATGCCACCGAGTCCACACAACGTTTCCGCATTACCGTACAGGGCATACCCGGTATGGTGATCATGTCGGACGCCGACGTGACGCTGGAGTCAACCCTGTCGCGCTGGGTGCCAGTGAATGTGCAAATCCCCTTTGGAGCTGCAGAGCCGGGCTCGCACCCCATTCACTTTGAAATCACCGCTCAGGATGTACCAGGAAAACTATCCGAGAAGGCTGTCTTTATCGTCCCGCGCTGAGACCAGGTTCGGGTTTACTGGGTGCCAAAGATGCGGTCGCCGGCATCGCCCAGGCCGGGCAAAATGTACCCGTGGTCATTGAGTTCGCGGTCGATGGCGGCGGTATAGATCGGCACATCCGGGTGCAACTGGTGCATGGTGTTGATACCTTCGGGGCAGGTCAGCAGGCACAAAAACTTGATTGACTTGGGCGTGCACACTTTCAGGCGCGTCACTGCCGCAGCGGCTGAGTTGCCGGTGGCCAGCATCGGGTCGACCACAATCACATCGCGCTCTTCCATGTTCTTGGGCATCTTGAAGTAGTACTCCACCGCCTGCAGCGTGGCCGGGTCGCGGTACAGGCCAATGTGCCCAACCCGCGCGCCCGGAACCACCGACAGCACCCCATCCAGAATGCCGTTGCCGGCGCGCAAGATGGACACAAACACCAGTTTCTTGCCGTCAATCATCTTGGCCGTCATTTTTTCCAGTGGTGTTTCAATCTGTACATCCTGCGTAGCCATATCGCGTGTGACTTCGTAGGCCATCATGCTGGAGAGCTCATTGAGCAGGCGTCGAAAGCTGTTGGTACTCGCCTCCTTTTTGCGCATCAAGGTCAGCTTGTGCTGTACCAGCGGGTGATCGATCAAGTGAACGTTGGCGCGGGCTTCTGGGTTGATAGGTGTCATGGCAAAGTATGTGAAAGATTGGAAGACCTACTCATTGGGAGTCTGCCAAACTCTAACGCAATTTTGCGCCTCCAGGCCGTAGCGCTGAATTACGATATTTGCTAACTTCAAGCCCTACCGCAGCCTGAACACCGCCACAACCTCCACCAGATCATGTGCCTGTGACTTCAGGCTGCTGGCCGCTGCAGCCATTTGTTCGACCAAGGCTGCATTTTGCTGGGTTACCTGGTCCATCGACGATACCGCTTCCCCGACCTGTGAGACGCCGGCGCTTTGCTCGCCGCTAGCGGCGCTGATTTCACCCATGATGTCGGTCACCCGGCGAATGCTGCTTACTACTTCGGTCATGGTGCTGCCGGCCTGATCCACCAGCGCCGTGCCTTGCTCGACCCGCTGCACGCTGTCGCTGATGAGGGTCTTGATTTCTTTGGCCGCCGCGGCCGAGCGTCCGGCCAGCGAGCGCACCTCACTGGCCACCACCGCAAAGCCGCGTCCCTGCTCGCCAGCGCGTGCCGCTTCCACCGCCGCATTCAGTGCCAGAATGTTGGTCTGGAAAGCAATGCCGTCAATCACCCCAATGATGTCGGCAATCTTGCGCGAGCTGTCGTTGATGCCCTTCATGGTGTCGACCACCTGCGCAACCACTTCACCGCCTTGCACGGCCGTGCTGCTGGCAGCCTTGGCCAGCTGGTTGGCCTGGCGTGCGTTGTCGGCATTCTGGTGCACGGTAGCGCTCAACTGCTCCATGCTGGCGGCCGTTTCCTGCAATGCGCTGGCTTGGCTTTCGGTGCGTGCGGACAGGTCGGTGTTGCCCTGGGCTATTTCGGCGCTGGCGGTGGCTACGCCCTCGGAGCCATCACGCACCTGGTGCACGATGGCCGCAAATTTGTCGCGCATCGATGCAATCGCTACCAGCAAGCTGGGCTCGTTCGGGTGTTTGAGCTCAATGGCGACCGCCAGATTGCCACCGGCGATGCGTTGCGTGACATCGGCAGCGTAAGCGGGCTCACCACCGAGCTGTTTCAAGATGCTGCGTGAAATCAGCAAGCCAATGCCCAGCATCAGCCCGATCAGAAGCAAACTGCCGATGGCAAAGCCGCTGGTGCGCTGAAGCATTGCTGCGTCCACCGTATCCACATAAACGCCCGTACCAATGACCCAGCCCCAGGGCGCAAAACCCTTGACGTAAGAGATCTTTGGCACCGGATCGGCTTTGCCGGGTTTGGGCCACATGTAGGGAACAAAGCCAGCTCCGTCGGCTTTCACCGTGTTGACCATGTCAACAAACAAACGCTTTCCGGCAGGATCCTTGTTGTCACTCAGGTCGGTGCCGTCGAGCTCGGGTTTTATCGCATGCATCAGCATTTTGGGTTGCATGTCGTTGATCCAGAAATATTCGTCACCGCTGTAGCGCAGCATCTTTACTTCCGCCAGGGCGCGTTGCTTGGCTTCGGCCTCGGTAATCTTCCCGGAAGCCGCCATGTCCTGGTACTGCACCAGCAAGCCATGCGCCACTTCAACGGTTTGACGCACGCCATTTTGACGTTCCTCCAGAAGCAGCCTTCGTTCTGACACCAGGAAGATAGTGGCCAGAATGACGACGCCCAGCACCGCACTGAGCGTGACCAGACCGAGTCGACGCGCGACTGACATGGACGATAGTTGGAGCATTTTTATTGGCCTTGAGACGGGGAATCCGCGGTAGCGATCACGGGGCACACTTGTTCATCACTGGGATTAACAAAGGTTTCAAAACCCTGTAGCGGCAAGGGTTGGCTAAAGAGATAACCCTGGAAGGCATGGCAGCCACTGCTCTCCAGGAAATCACGCTGCCCCTGCGTCTCCACGCCTTCGGCAATGACCGCCAGTCGCATGCTGTTGCCCAGGGCCACCACGGTGCGGGCGATGGCTGCGTCGTTGGGGTCGGTCAGGATGTCGCGCACGAACGACTGGTCAATCTTGAGCTGGTCCAAAGGCAGACGCTTCAGGTAGGCCAAAGACGAGTAGCCCGTGCCGAAATCATCGAGCGAAAAGCAGATGCCATGCGCTTTGAGCGCATGCATGGTGGCGATCATGCCCTCGGTGTTGTCCAGCAGCAAACTCTCAGTCAACTCGAGCTTGAGGCGCTGTGGTGGCGCACCGGTGTCTCCTACCAGGGCCAACAAGTTCTCCACAAAATCGGGTTGCTTGAATTGGTGCGCGCTGACATTCACGGCCAGGCAGAGGTGCTCCATGACACTGCTCTGCGACCACCTGGCAAGTTGGGCGCAGGCTGTCTTCAACACCCAGTCGCCCAGCGGGACGATCAGCCCGGTCTCTTCTGCCAGTGGAATAAATTCCGCAGGCGACACCAGTCCGCGCCGGGGGTGTTGCCAGCGCACCAGTGCCTCGGCCCCGATCACGCTGTCGCTGGAGTCGACCTGAGGCTGATAGTGCAACAGCAGTTGGTGTTGGTCGATGGCCGCCCGCAAGTCGGACTCCAGATCGGAGCGCGCCTTTACCGACGCGTGCATTTCCGGGTCAAAGAAGCGTAGGGTGTTGCGGCCCGCTTTCTTGGCCTGGTACATCGCAGTATCGGCCCGCATCATCAGTTCTTCGCAAGACAGCGTCTGCTGGCGAAACAGGGTGAGCCCGATGCTGGCTGAGCAGCTGTGGCTTCGTGCCCCCGGCGCATCACCCATGGTCACTTTCAAGGTGTAGGGGTGGCCCAGCTGCTTCAGTACTTTTCTGGCAATGGCCTCGGTCTGCACCGCTGCCGTATCACCTTCGTCGAGGTCTTCCAGAATCACGACAAACTCATCACCACCCAAACGCGCCACGGTATCGCCATCGCGTATGCAGAGCTTGAGCCGCGAGGCTACTTCTATCAACAGCTGGTCGCCCACTGCATGACCCAGGCTGTCGTTCAGCGTCTTGAATCCATCCATGTCGATCAGCATCAATGCGCCGTGGCGGGCATGGCGCTGGCTGCGGGCCAGGGCACGCTCCAGCCGGTCGAGCATCAGGCTGCGATTGGGCAGGTCGGTCAGCGCGTCAAAGGACGCCAGATGCTCGATCTTTTCCTGCGCCGCCTTGCGCAGCGTAATGTCCGTGAAAGTGCCCACATAGTTGCATACAAAGCCCTCACTGCTGCGCACTGAAGCTACGCTGAGCCACTCCGGGTAGGCTTCTCCGTTCTTGCGCCGATTCCAGATTTCGCCCGACCATGTGCCGGTACTGACAATGCTTTGCCACATTGCGATGTAAAAGGCATCGTCCTGTCGCCCCGATTTCAGAATCCGCGGATTCTGCCCCAGCACTTCTTCGGCGCTGTAGCCGGTGATTGCGGTGAATGCCTGGTTTACCCGCAGAATGACCCCATCGGCATCGGTAACCATCTTCCCCTCGGGCGACTCGAAAGCGGTTGCGGCCACGCGGCTGCTCTGTTCGGCCTGCTTGCGCTCGGTAATGTCCAGCACAATGCCCAGGTAGCGCTCGACCAGCCCCTCCACGTTGATCACCGGATAGCCTCGCGTCAGATGCCAGCGCTCCTGTCCGTCCACTTGCAACCGGTATTCCAGCTCAAACTTGCGGCCAGACTCGGCGGCCTCGCGGATCTGCTTGTGTACCTTGTTCCGGTCATCTTCGTCCACGGTATCTTTCCAGATCGCTTTGACCGTGTCGTGCCGACGCGCTGAGTCACCGTGCAGCCGCCAGAGCTGGTCAGACCAGGTGTTGACCCTGGTGCGCAGATTCCACTCCCACGTGCCCGCATCCGACGCTTGCAGCACCAGGCGCAACCACTCCTGCTGCTTCTTTTGCCCCCGGTCCAGCTCTTCTGCAGCCCGGTGTTTCGCACGCTTTGCATTGCGATGCAGGGTGCGGGTAAGTACCAGGGCCAGCAAACTCAGTACTACGCTTAGCAGCAAGCCTACGCTGGCGACCATCTGTGGTTTTTGTCGTACTGCGGCTGCGCCAAAGTCTGGCAATGCCCGAACAAACAGGGTCCAGGTGTGGCCCCCAAAATCGATGTGCCGCTCCTGAGAAAACTGCGCCACCCAGGCGGCATTGAGCGCCATATCACCATCCGAATCGTAGAGAAATCGCTCTTCCAGCCTACGTGTTCCATCAAATAGTTCAACATCCATGTTGTGAAAGCCATGCGGGAAAAGGTGCTGCATCAGGAGCGGCAGGCGAAATGGTGCGTCGATCCATCCAGCGAAAGCCTGACGTCGTGTTTCGGTGGTGGTCGGCGTTGTGGTGCCTTTGTATAGCGGCACGTACATCACAAAACCGGGCACCGTGGCGCCAGCATCTTGCACCAGCTTCAGCTTGGCGGAAATGGTGGCCTCGCCGGTATCGCGGGCGCGCTCGATCGCCACGCGCTCGACCTCAATGGTCAGCGGGTCAAAGCCCAGCGCCCTGCGGTTGATCTCGTCAAGGGGTTCTATGTAAGTCAGGGGTGCATAAAGTGCTCGCTCGCCAGGGGGGTACACCTGGTACAGCGAAAAACCTTCGCTACGCAAACGGGCCACATGCGCCGGGAGTTGTGTGGCTTTTACCACCGGGTGATAGGCGACACCCGGAAAACCAGAGTCGTAGCCGTGGAGCTGCACGGCCTCGAAATAGCGACGAAATTCACTCCTTGTAATTTCACTGGAGGCACCGAACAGGCCGGCAAAGCCTTTCAGCACCAGTGCATGCGAGGCAAGATGGGTAGCAATCGTGTGCTCAAGGTCTGTGACCGTATGCTCAAAAGAATCCCGCAATTCCCGGTCGGCATCCAGGCGGGCACTGCTCCAGAACCCGGCGGTGGTCAGCAGAGAAACTACCAACACCAGCAATGGCCAAAATGCCGGACGATGCCAAACTTTTGACGCCGCCGTGTCCAGCGCCGGGTGGTCGGCACTGGTGGGCGGATCGTAAAGAAGCTCGGCGTTCATGGGTGTGCGGTCGGTGCGTGATGCGTTGGCGGTAGCGGCTTTAGCGCTAGACCCTGAAGAACGTCATGGTGCGTTGCAACTGCTCGGCCTGGCTGCTCATCTCCTCGGATGTCGCGGCCAGCTCTTCGGCGCTCGACGCGTTTTGCTGCGTGGTCTGGTTCAACTGGCCCACCGCAGAGTTGATCTGACCGACTCCCGAGGACTGCTCGCTCGAAGCTGCGGATATATCTTGCACCAGGTCGGCGGTCTTTCGAATGGCAGGCACCATCTGCTCGAGCAGCTTGCCCGCTTTTTCGGCCAGATCCACGCTGCTCGTGGCCACTTCGCCAATCTCTTGTGCGGCCACCTGGCTGCGTTCTGCCAGCTTGCGCACTTCAGCGGCTACCACCGCAAAGCCCTTGCCATGCTCACCAGCGCGTGCCGCTTCAATCGCAGCGTTCAGTGCCAGCAGATTCGTTTGTGCAGCAATGTCGTCAATGATGCTGATCTTCTTGGCAATCTGCATCATTGCGGCCACCGTGGCTTTGACGGATTCACCACCGTCGGCGGCGTCTTGCGCAGCTTTGGAGGCCATGCCTTCAGTCACCTTGGCGTTTTCGGTATTCTGGGCAATGGAGGATGTCATCTGCTCAATGGAAGCAGAGGTTTCTTCCACACCGGCAGCTTGTTCGCTGGCAGCTTGCGATAAAGCCTGCGCCGTGGCACTCACCTCTTCAGACGCACTGGCCAGCGCTTGCGCGCCACCGTTCACGTCGGCCACCACTTGAGAGAGCTTGCCCACCATCTGCTTCATGGAGTACAGCAGGCTGGACTTGTCCTTGGGATGGGTTTCCACCTTCATGGTCAGGTCGCCTTCAGACAGGCGCACCACCATGTCGCGGGCGTAGTCGGGTTCGCCACCGAGTTGCTGGGTGATGCTGCGTATGATCCACCAGGCCACCAGCACAGACAAAAATGCGGCGATCCCGGTCAAGGTCAATACCAGGCTCTGACCGCCCTCGGCGACATCATCGGCATGTTTGCCGGACTCGTCCATCAACTTCGACTGGAACACGATCAAATCGCCAACCGCTTTCAGGTACGCTCCTTGGGTAACGCGCACTTTGGTCACGAGCACGTCCACCGCCTCGTCCTTCTTACCTGCCTTGAAGAGCTCGAGTACCTGGTTCTGGTCTGCCACCGAAATCTTGCGCGCCTCCATCGCCTTGGCAAACACCCTGCGTCCCTCGTCAGAGGTAATCAGCTTGTCGAGTTTGTCAAACAACTCACCGGTTTTCTTGCGCGCCTCCATCAAGCGGTCGATCTCCATTTGCGCATCTTCCGGTGACTTCACCAGCATGGCGTTGCGGATCGCGCGCGCCGTGATGTTGATCTGATCCACCGCATCGTTGGCGATCACCGTTTTTGGAAACTTGTCGCTCACCATGTCTTCAATCTCGGTGTTCAGCGAACCAAAGCGCAGATAACTGACCGAAGCCAACGCCACCATGAAGGCCATCACTGCCGCGAAACCCAGGCCCAGACGAACAGCCAGCTTCATATTGGCAAACATTTCAGTCTCCTAAAAACCAAGAAAAAGTGGCTCCAGCGCTTATGGTGTGTGCGTGAGCAGCTATCAAAAGCAGAGCGTTGTTGGGAGTTAACCCACTACCGCCACATCGGTGGCTTGTG
>JAIFLV010000013.1 GCA_020048895.1 Rhodoferax sp.
TCACCATGCATGCACGGAGTCAACCGGGAAGCTGCCATCCTTGACGGCGGCCACATAGGCTTCCAGAGCGCCCCGAATGCTGTTGGACTCCAGCATGAAATTGCGCACAAACTTGGGGTTCTTCCCGAGGTTGACGCCCAGCATGTCGTGCAGCACCAGCACCTGACCGGCCGTGCCTTTGCCAGCGCCAATGCCAATGGTTGCGCAATGTTGCAGTTCTGCGGTGAGTTCGCTTGACAACTGCGCTGGCACCATTTCCAGTACCAGCATGGAAGCGCCGGCATCCTGCAATTCGTGGGCCTGGCGCTTGAGTGTCTCCGCGCCTGCGGTGGTCTTGCCCTGCACCCGGTAGCCACCGAGTGCGTGGACCGTTTGCGGCGTGAGCCCCAGGTGGGCACACACAGGGATACCGCGTTCCACCAGAAAACGCACCGTCTCAGTGGTCCAGCCGCCGCCTTCGAGTTTGACCATGTGGGCTCCTGCCTGCATCAGTACCGATGCACTGCGCACAGCCTGCTCGCGTGACTCCTGGTAGGTGCCAAAAGGCATGTCGCCAATCAGCCAGGCCGTGCCCTGCGCACGGCGCAACCCGCGCGCTACGGACTCGGTGTGGTAGCGCATGTCTTCGAGCGTCACCCCCACGGTGCTGTGCAGGCCGCGGCAGACCATGCCCAGCGAGTCGCCGACCAGAATGCATTCGATGCCCGCGGCATCGGCTACGGCAGCGAAAGTGGCATCGTAAGCGGTCACCATGGCAATCTTTTCGCCCCGGCTGTGCATTTCCAGCAAGCGCGGCAGACTGATCGGTTTGCGCGTGGCCATGGGCGAGGCAGGCGGCAGCGTGCCGTAGGGGGATGCCGAGGTATTGTTGCCAGCGTCTTGCACCATGGGGCGCCTTCCAGAAGTAAAAAGGGTTGCGTGAACGGCCCGAATACTAACCGTTTACAGCAATTTCATCTTCTTCGCGGATTCGCGCAGCTCCGCGCGGAAGTTCGGGTGGGCGATGGCAATCAGTGCTTCGCAGCGCTGGTGCGCCGATTTGCCGCGCAGCTGGGCCACCCCAAACTCGGTCACGACGTAGTTGATGTCGTTCTTGCTGGTGCTGACATGGGTGCCAGGGGACAACCAGGGCACGATGCGCGAAATGGTGTCGTTCTTGGCCGTGGAGGGCAGCACGATGAATGCCTTGCCGCCCTTGGAGCGGTTGGCGGCGCGCACAAAATCGGTTTGCCCGCCGGTGCCGGAGTAAGGCAGAAAGCCCAGGCTTTCGGAGCCGCATTGCCCCAGAAAGTCGATCTGCATGGTGGCATTGATGGCGTGCAGGTTGTCGTTCTGCCCTGCGATGTAGGGGTCATTGGTGAGACTGACGGGGTGCATTTCCATGGCCTGGTTGCGGTGCAGGAACCGGTACAGCTTCTTGGAGCCCAACGCAAACGTCGCCACCATCTTGCCCGGCATGAAGTTCTTGCGGGCATTGGTGATCGCGCCGGCCTCCACCAGGGTCATGATGCCGTCGCCCACCATTTCGGTGTGCACACCCAGGTCGTGCTTGTGGGTGAGTTGCATCACCACCGCGTCCGGAATGCCGCCATAGCCAATCTGCAGTGTTGCGCCATCCGGGATCATGTCTGCCACGTACTTGCCAATGGCCTCCTGCACCGGGCCAATCTTGGGCAGGCCCACCTCAAAAATGGCGTCGGTGCTCTCGGCGAGGGCCGTCACCTGAGAAATGTGGACGTGGCAGTTGCCGTTGGCAAACGGCACATTGGGGTTGACCTCCAGCACCACGGCGCGCGCTTTTGCGATGGCTGCCATGGTGTAGTCCGGGCCCAGTGAGAGCGAAAAGTAGCCGTGTTCGTCCATGGGCGAGGCCATGCTGAACACCACGTCGGCAGGTATCTGCTGGCGCTGCAGCAGGTCGGGAATTTCGGAAAAATTGGCCGGGATGAAGTCGGTCCAGCCATCGAGCCCGCCCGGGCGCGATGTACCACTGAAGAAATAGGCCAGATGGCGCACATGCGCGACTGTTTCCGGATCGAAGTACGCAAACTTGCGCATCGGCAGTATTTGGCAAATACGCACATCCCGGAAACTGCGTCGTGCATCCGACAGGGCGGTCAGTAGGGCAGGGGGTTCACCCACTCCGGTGGGTACAACGATGGTTTCTCCATCTTGCACGATGCGAATGGCATCGTGCGCTGGGCGCAGTTTTTCCTGGTATTGGCTCTGGATAGACATGTGGCTCCTTTGTCAGGTGGGGGTGTAGGCCAGTCGCACGTAAATGGGCGCAAAAGCTTCGGCCTGGGTAATTTCGATCAGGGTTTCCTTGGCCAGTTCGAGCATGGCGATAAAGGTCACCACCAGCACCGGTGCACCGCTGGCCGGGTCGAAAAGGTCCTCGAAGCCAACAAACTTGCGGCCTTGCAGGCGCTTGAGCACGATGCTCATGTGTTCGCGCACCGAGAGTTCCTCGCGGCTGATTTTGTGGTGCTGTACCAGCTTGGCGCGTTTCAGAATGTCGCGCCAGGCGTCCGCCAGATCGGCCACATGCACATCGGGAAAGCGGGGTTGCAGCGCCTGCTCAATGAACACTTCGGCCTTAAGGAAGTCGCGCCCAAACTGTGGGATGGCATTGAGTCGCGCTGCCGCAAGCTTCATTTGCTCGTACTCGATCAGGCGGCGCACCAGTTCGGCGCGCGGGTCTTCGGCTTCCTCGCCGTCGGCCACCTTCTTGGGCGGCAGCAGCATGCGTGACTTGATTTCGATCAGCATCGCCGCCATCAGCAGGTATTCGGCTGCGAGCTCCAGATTGCGTTTGCGAATCTGCTCCACGTACACCAGATACTGCCTGGTGACGCTGAGCATGGGAATGTCCAGAATATTGAAATTCTGCTTGCGTATCAGGTAGAGCAGCAGGTCCAGGGGCCCCTCGAAGGCTTCAAGAAACACCTCCAGCGCGTCCGGCGGGATGTACAGGTCCTGCGGCATGGCAAACAGGGGCTCGCCATACAGGCGCGCCACTGCCACGTGGTCCACCACCTCGGGGCTGGCAGACAGCGCGGACAAGGCAACCTCCGGCTGGCCATCCAGCGGGGCAATCTGCGTCATGAAAGTGCTATCGGAAAAGTAGCTGGTTACGCTCTATCCACGGGCGCTACAGCCATATTTTTACTTATTTGATGTCAGTCTGGTAGACGTAGGGTTTTTGCTCCACGCGCGCTTTGCGAAAGCCTATCCACGCGGCGCGGTCCACAATTTTGTCCCACAGCAGGGCGCGCCCGACGCTCTGCTGTTCAATCAGTTCCGGCCGCTTCGTTTTCAGTTCGTCAATGAACACGGTGGCATCTGAACGGTAGTCGGGGCGGCGAAAAATATGCATGGCAAAGAACCTTACTGCGGATTGTTGATTGCATTTTAGCGGGTCGCACTGGCTGCGCCCTTACGGAGTGCGCTTCGCCATCATGTACGATGACAGGTATGGCGTCCCCAGTGAATTTTTCAACCGCGATGGTATGAGTGTTTTGATGCATCCTTCGTTGTGGTTGCATCTGGACTGGGTGCTGGGGGTGGTGGTGGCCTGGTTGCTGATTGGTGTGCTGGGGGTGCTGGCGTTGCGGCGCTTTCGGCTGGTGGCAATCGTTTTATTCCCCGCGGGAGCCCTGGTGTCGCTGGTGCTGATGGCCGTGGCGCTCAGTGCTGCCTTTAGCGAGGTGCAGGTGGCGGTATTGCCGCTGGGCTTGCCCCAGTTGCCATTTCATCTGCGCTTGGACAGTCTGTCAGCCTTCTTTCTCTTGCTCATCGGAGGGGTTTCGGCGGGCGTTTCGGTGTTCGCGGCGGGCTATTTTCGCCAAGGCGAGGGTACGCCGCCCGGCCTGATCTGCCTGGAGTACCACGTGTTTCTGGCCAGTATTGCCATGGTGGTGCTGGCTGACGACGCCTATGTGTTCATGGTGGCGTGGGAGACCATGGCCTTTTCCTCGTTCTTCCTGGTCATGGCCAACCACCGCATTCCTGAGATCCGGCAAGCCGGCTACCTGTATGTGCTGGTAGCGCACATAGGCGCTTTAGGAATTTTGTTGTGCTTTGGACTGTTGCAGGCCAATACGGGCGACTATACCTTCGCCAATATGCGTGCGCAGCATCTCACGCCCTTCTGGGGTTCGGTGGCATTCGTCTTGGCGGTTTTCGGCTTTGGTGCCAAGGCCGGCTTGTTGCCGCTGCATGCCTGGTTGCCCGAAGCGCACCCGGCCGCCCCGTCACCATTCTCAGCACTGATGAGTGCCGTGATGCTGAAGATTGCGCTCTACGGCATCCTGCGCGTGTCCTTTGATTTGCTGCAAACACGCATCTGGTGGTGGGGCGTGCTGCTGATGGCCGTGGGCCTGGCCACCGCGCTGTTTGGCGTGGTGTTCTCCACCATCCAGGTGGAGATGAAGCGCCTGCTGGCGTATTCGTCGATTGAAAACATCGGACTGATCTGCGCCGGACTGGGCTTGTCGCTGCTGTTTTCGGCCTATTACATGCCAGCCCTGTCGGCACTGGCTCTTACTGCTTCGCTGTACCACATGATGAGCCATGCGTTTTTCAAGAGCCTGCTGTTTTGCAGCACAGGCGCGGTGATGCACGCGACCGGAGAACGCAGTCTGGGCAAGCTCGGCGGATTGCTGCGCTTTATGCCCTGGGTGGCCTGGCCAACCCTGGTGGGGGCCTTGTCCTGTGCCGGGTTGCCACCGTTTGGCGGCTTTGTCGCCGAGTGGCTGTTGCTGCAGAGTTTTCTGTTTACCACCGGGTTTCCCAGCCCGACGCTGGACATGCTGGTGCCGGTCATGGCCGCGCTCATTGCGCTCATTGCGGCCCTGTCCGGCTTCACCATGGTCAAGTACTTTGGCGTGATTTTTCTTGGCCAGCCCCGGGAAAACAAGTTGACCTCGGCCCACGATGCCGGTGCCTGGGAGCGCCTGGGCATGGTGTGGCTCGCGCTGGGGTGCGTTTTTCTGGGACTGTTTCCCAACCAGATGATTGCGCTGATCGACCCGGTCACCCAAAGCCTGGTTCACGCCGGCATGGCCCACACGGTGGCAGAAAACGGCTGGTTGCTGGTGCCGGTGCATGTGGATCGTGCCAGCTATGCGCCCGCCATTTTTCTGCTGGGTGTGCTGGCCTGTGTGGGGCTCACGTTCGTGCTGGTGCGCAGGCTCTACCACGGGCGCTTGCGCCGCGGCCCTGCGTGGGACTGCGGCCACCCGTGGCAGACCGCGCGCATGCAGGACACGGCGGAAGGCTTTGGTCAACCGATTCGCCAGATTTTTGAGCCATTCTTTCGCATCGAACGCCATCTGCCCAGCGCCTTTGATGCAGAACCCCATTACCGCGTGACCGCGCAGGATCCCTTGTGGTTCTGGCTGTACCTGCCGATCGCGCGGTTGGTGGAGCGCATCTCCAGGTTTGTAGGTTTGCTGCACCAGGGTCGTATTGCGGTATACCTGATTTACAGTTTTGTCACGCTGGTCGTGGTGCTTCTGGTGGTGCAGCGATGAGCGGTCTGGGGGTACTTTCACAACTGCTGGCGCTGCTGACCGCGCTGCTGCTGGCGCCCCTGTTGTCAGGCTGGGTCAGCATGTGGCGGCACTGGCTGCAGAACAAGTCGGCACCGGGCCTGTTGCAGCCCTACCGCATGCTGCACAAGTTGTTCCACAAGGACTCGGTGATGGCAGAGCACGCCTCGGCGCTGTTTCGCTTTGCGCCTTATGTGATTTTCGGCTGCATGGCGCTGGCCAGTGCCATCGTGCCAACGTTGTCGACCGATCTGCCCCTATCACCGGCAGCCGATGCCATTGCGTTGGTGGGTCTGTTTGCGTTGGCACGGGTGTTCATTTCGCTCGCCGCCATGGACGTGGGCACCGCCTTTGGTTCGCTGGGGGCACGGCGCGAAATGCTGGTGGGCTTTCTGGCCGAGCCGGCATTGCTGATGGTGCTGTTTTGCGCCTCGATGATTTCGCGCTCGACGTCACTCACCACGATGGTGGAGACGCTGGCGCATCGCGACCTGGCGATTTACCCCAGCCTGCTGCTGGCCGGGGTGGCGTTTGCCATGGTGTCACTGGCCGAGAACGCGCGCGTGCCGGTGGACAACCCGGATACGCACCTGGAACTGACCATGGTCCACGAGGCGCTGATCCTGGAGTATTCTGCGCGGCACCTGGCGCTCCTGGAGTGGGCTGCCAGCCTGAAGTTGTTCACCTACTCCTGCATCGGACTCGCACTGTTTTTTCCGTGGGGTGTGGCCGAGGCCAATGCGCCCGTGGCGCTGCTGTTGGCATTGCCGGTCCTGGTGTTCAAATTGGCCCTGGGTGGCATCGTGCTGGCGGTGATCGAAACGGCGAGTGCCAAGATGCGGATCTTTCGGGTGCCGGAGTTTCTGGGCACGGCCTTCCTGCTGGCGGTGATCGGTCTGTTGGTGAATGTGTTGTTGGGGGTGGGATGAACCACTACGCACCCCAGCTCATCAATCTGTCGGCCACGCTGATTTTGCTGCTGTCGTTTGCCATGATCTCGCAGCGGCGCATTGTGTCCCTCATCCATCTGTTCACCATGCAGGGTGTTGTGCTGGTGGCGGCATCGTTCCTGCTCGGGTTTGTCACGCAGCAACCTGACCTGTATGTGTCGGGGGCCTTGACGCTGGTGCTCAAGGTGTTCTTCATTCCCTGGATGCTGCACCGGATGATCAGAAAGCTCAACGTGCGCTGGGACGTGGAGACGCTGCTCAATATTCCCACCACCATGCTGGTCGGCATTGGCCTCGTCATCTTCGCGTTCAGCCTGGTATTGCCAATTTCCCGTCTGTCGCACTCGATTGCCAGCGGATCGCTGGGTATTGCACTGGCCTGTGTGCTGCTGTCGTTCATGATGATGATCGTGCGCTCCAAGGCCATTCCGCAGGTGATCGGATTCCTGTCGATGGAAAACGGGCTGATCTTTGCAGCCACCACCGTGACCAACGGTATGCCCATGATTGTGGAGTTTGGTATCGCACTGGATGTGCTGGTGGCGGTGCTGATTCTGGGAGTGTTCATGTTCCAGATCCGGGAGAAGTTTGACAGTCTGGACATCCACAACCTGGAAAAACTCAAGGACGACTGCGCATGAGTCCCTTGTTCTTTGCGCTGGGTTTTCCGCTGTTGGGGGGAGTGTTGTTGGCGCTGGTGGGGCAGCGCGGTTATGCGCGCGATGTGAACGTAGGTTTTAGCCTGCTGACTTTTCTGGCCGCCTGCGCCATGACCGCACAGGTGGTTCGCGATGGGCCGCAGTTGGTGTGGGACAAACAGTTTTACGTAGACCCGCTCAACGTCTTTCTGGTGACCCTGACGGCCTTTGTGGGGCTCACGACGGCCATCTTTTCGCGCCCCTATATGCGCGTGGAGCAAGACCACGGCAAGATGACACCGGTGCGCATGCGGCTGTACCACAGCATGTACCAGCTGTTCAGCTTCACCATGCTGCTGGCGCTGACCACCAACAACCTGGGCATCATCTGGGTGGCCATGGAGGCGGCCACACTCACCACCGTACTGCTGGTCAGTGTGTATCGCACATCGGCCAGTCTGGAAGCGGCGTGGAAGTACTTCATCCTGTGCGGCGTGGGCATTGCCCAGGCACTGTTTGGCACCATCCTTTTGTATATGGCAGCGGATCGGGTGCTTGGCTCCGAGCACGCCACACTCTTGTGGACCAGCCTGAACACCATCAAGAGCCAACTCGACCCCAACATCATGACGCTCGCCTTTGTGTTTCTGCTGGTGGGCTATGGCACCAAGGTCGGGCTGGTGCCGCTGCACAGCTGGCTGCCCGATGCGCACGCCGAAGGCCCAACGCCCGTGTCGGCGGTGCTCTCCGGTCTGTTGCTCAACGTGGCGATGTACGCGCTGCTGCGTTGCAAGGTGCTGGCGGATGGCGCACTCGATTCCGCCATTGCCGGGCAACTGATGATGGGCTTTGGTCTGCTGTCGGTTACCGTGGCGGCGTTTTTCCTCTCGCGCCAAAAAGATGTGAAGCGCATGTTCTCGTATTCCAGCATCGAGCACATGGGTTTGATCACCTTTGCCTTTGGCATGGGCGGGCCGCTGGCCAACTTTGCCGGTCTGCTGCACATGACGGTGCATTCGCTGGTGAAGTCCGCGATCTTCTTCGCCGTGGGGCATGCTACCCAAAAGGCCGGCACCCAGGTGATGGCCGACATTCGCGGGCTCATCAAGGTGAATCCGACCGTGGGCTGGGGTCTGATGGTGGGCACCATGGCCATTTTGGGCATGCCGCCGTTTGGCGTGTTCGCCAGCGAGTTCCTGATTTTGACTACCGCCATGCGTGAGCAGCCGTGGGCGACTCCGTTCCTATTCCTGGCCTTGGGCGTGGCGTTTGCATCGATGCTGGTGCGGGTGCTGCCCATGGTGTTTGGCGACACCATCCTCAAACCGTTGGCCCATCCGCCAGCCTTGATTCCGGTGTTTGTGCACCTTGGGCTTGCGCTGATGCTGGGTTTGTACATTCCCCCCTATTTGAATGGCTGGTATGTGCAGGCTGCTGCCATGCTGGGAGGCTAGGCCATGAAGATTGCTGGGCTGGACGTTGAATTTTCTGCTCTGGCAGCACCGGTGCCGGTCTGGCATGCCCTGGTGAGCGCGCCGCAGTGGCTGACCGCTGCAGATCTGGTGCGGGAGCAGGGCGGCCGCTTGCTCGCGTTGTGGGCCGGTTCTGCTATCAAAACGGAAGCGATTCACGCATACGCAGCGGGCGCCAGAGCCATATTTGTTACGTATGTCACGATCGATGGCCTGTTTTGGCTAGAGCTGCCCTTGGTTCCGGCGGACGGTGTGTGTAGCTACCCGGACCTGACCTTTGCGTTTCCCGCGGCAGCGCGTATGCAGCGCGCCGCTGCCGACTTGTCGGGTGTTGTTGCCACAGGCGCTCAAGACCAGCGACCCTGGCTCAACCACGGCGCATGGGCCACAGACCACTATCCCCTGTTGCAGGATCCGCGCAATCTGCCGCTGCCAGAGCCCGGTGCGCTGATCGACTACCCGTTCGTGCCCGTGTCAGGCGACGGCGTACACGAGATTCCTGTGGGGCCGGTGCACGCCGGCATCATCGAGCCGGGGCACTTCCGGTTTTCCATTGTGGGTGAGAAGGTGTTGCGCCTGGAACAGCGTCTGGGTTACACCCACAAGGGCATTGAGCAACGCATGACCCAGTTGGAACCGCTGCAGGCACATCGGTTGGCGGGGCGGGTTTCGGGCGACTCGACGGTGGCCTATGCCTGGGCCTACTGCATGGCGCTGGAAGCAGCAACGCACACCACAGTCCCGACGCGTGCGGCCTGGTTGCGTGCGCTCATGCTGGAGCGCGAACGTATCGCCGCCCATCTGGGCGACTTGGGCGCCTTGGGCAACGACGCGGCCTTTGCCTTTGCGCTGGCGCAGTTTTCCAGACTGCGGGAGGACTGGGTACGCGGCTCCAAAGCTGCCTTTGGCCACCGCTCCATGATGGACTGTGTTGTGCCGGGCGGCGTTCTGCAGGACTTGGACCTCGCCCAGGTCGTGCCCATGCTGGCCAGTTGCGATGCGCTGGAGTCCGACGTACGCCGGTTGCGGGGCATTTTTGATTCCCATGCCGGCCTGCAAGACCGTTTTCTGACCACCGGTCGCGTGATGCCTGCGCTGGCAAGCCAATTGGGGCTCACCGGACTGGCCGGGCGAGCCAGCAGCCAAAGTTGGGATGTGCGCTGCGACCATCCGTTTGTGCCGTACGACCGGTTGGCAGTCAATATGGCAACCCACCACAACGGCGATGTCGCGGCGCGTGTGGCGGTGCGGTTCGATGAGGTGCTGGAGTCGCTGCGGCTGATTCGGCGCATCGTGACGGAGATGCCTCAAGGCCCCGTTGCCAGTGCATTGAAGTTCGATGCGCAGAGTGCCAGGGGCGCGGGCTGGGTGGAAGGCTGGCGTGGCGAGATCTTTGTGGCGCTGGAGTTGTCGGGAGCCGACGAGGGCCACTGCATCGGGCGCTGCCACCTCCATGACCCTTCCTGGCACAACTGGCCAGTACTGGAGCATGCCATCCTGGGCAACATCGTGCCGGACTTTCCGCTCATCAACAAGTCGTTCAACCTCAGCTACTCGGGGCAGGACCTATGATTTGGCGTGTATTGCATCAGATTGGCAAGACCGGTATCCGTACCGAGGCTGCGCCTGATATTGGCGAAAAGGCAGAGGCCGAGGCAACCCAGATCCAGCGCGCCTTGCTCGACATTCTGGGCCAGGCGCTGACCATTCGGCAGGTGGACGCCGGGTCGTGCAACGGCTGCGAGCTCGAGATCCACGCGCTGGGCAACCCCTACTACAACATTGAGGGGCTGGGCATCAAGTTTGTCGCCAGCCCACGCCATGCGGACCTGCTGCTGGTCACCGGCCCGGTGTCACGCAATATGGAGATGGCACTTCAGCGCACCTATGACGCCACCCCTGACCCCAAACTGGTGGTCGCTGTGGGCGACTGCGGGTGTGACGGTGGCATTTTCGGTGAGAGCTATGCCAGCTGTGGCAAGGTCTCCAACGTCATCCCCGTTGACGAAGCCGTTGCTGGATGCCCGCCGGAGCCACTCGAAATTCTGCGCGGCATTTTGCGGGCCGTGCGCAGGCGCGTGCGGTCCTAAACCATTCAGACGATTCGAACGTTTTGGTCAAACATCCTCTCTTCTCCCAGCGCCGGGTTGTTGTTCTGCTGGCATGCGTCTCCTGTCTGCTCTGGGGAAGCGCTTACCCTGCCATCAAGACCGGTTATGCGCTGTTCTCCATCGACGCCGACGACATACCCACGAAGATGGTCTTCGCCGGTTACCGCTTTGTTTTGGCTGGCTTGCTGCTGCTGGCATTTGCGGCAGTGACCCGGCGCCCGTTGCGTCTTCCTGGCTGGGCGCAGGTGCGCCAGATCATGGCGCTGGGGTTGACGCAGACCTCTTTGCAGTACATCTTCTTTTATATCGGGCTGGCCTATACCACCGGCGTGAAGGGGTCGATCATGAACGCCACGGGCACTTTTTTCAGCGTGTTGCTGGCGCATTTCATTTACAAGAACGACCGGCTGAGCTGGAACAAGGCGCTGGGATGTATCGTCGGCTTTGCTGGCGTGATGGTGGTCAACTTCAACCACGACTTGCTGGACTTTCACTTCACCCTGCTGGGCGAAGGCTTTGTGGTGGTCGCGGCGTTCATTCTCTCGGCGGGTGCAATCTACGGCAAGAAAGTTTCGCAAGACATGGATTCGGTAGTCCTTACGGGCTACCAGCTCGCCGTCGGTGGCCTGGTGCTGGTGGCGGGCGGCTTTGCTTTTGGCGGAACGTTGAGCGGCTTTAGCCTGGAGTCGAGTGCGCTGTTGGGTTATCTGGTGCTGCTATCTTCGGTGGCTTTTGCGCTATGGACGATTTTGCTCAAGTACAACCGGGTCGGTGAGGTCACCGTGTTCAACTTCCTGATTCCGGTATTCGGCGCTATCCTGTCGGCCATCTTCCTCGGCGAGAGCATTCTGGAGTGGAAATACATGGCCGCGCTGGTGCTGGTATGTACCGGCATTTACCTGGTAACCAAGACGAGTCGCAATTGATCAACAAAACCTTTACCAGCGGCCGCATCCGCCGCGCCGACTACAACCCCGATACGCAGCAGCTCGATCTGCATTGGGACAACAAGAACGTTCTGGCCTACAAGCAGGTGCCCCAGGAGGTGTTTCGCCGACTCTGCGCTGCGCCCAACCCCACCACCTACTGGGAGGATCGTATCGCCGAGGAATACCCCAAGGGCAGGCCCATGACGTCGGGTGCAGATGCCGAGGGCGGCAAAAAGTTGAGTGACCTGTTTGGCGGCGAGGACTAAGCGAACACCACCCGATTGCGTCCGGCGTCCTTGGCCTGGTACATGGCTTCGTCGGCCAGGCGTGACAAGGTGTTCGCATCGCTGCCGTTGTCAGGATAGATGGCAATGCCGATGCTGCATCCAATCTGTATGTGGTGCCCTTCAACCTGAAACTCCTCGTTCAGGGCGTCGCGGATGCTGTTGGCAACCGCCAATAACCCGTCGTGGGACTCCACAGCATGCAGCAGAATAACAAACTCATCGCCGCCCACGCGTGCCACAGTATCCGCATGCCGCACCCTGTCAGTAATGCGCCGGGCCACCTGCTTCAAAAGTGCATCGCCTACGCCATGACCATGCAGGTCATTGACCGGTTTGAATTTGTCCAGATCGAGATACAGCATGGCAAACCGGCGTTTTTCACGATGGCCCAGCCGAATGGCCTGGCCGAGCCGGTCTGCCAGCAGAATCCGGTTGGCCAGCCCGGTGAGACCATCGTGCTGTGCCAAGTCGCGCTGCTGCGACTCGCTGGCCGCCAGTTTGGCATTGGCGGTCGCCAGTTCTGCCGTGCGTTCGGCTACCCTTAGCTCGAGTTCCTGCTCCGAGCGCTGGAGCACTTCAATGCTGGCCTGCCGGGCCGACATCATTTCGGCCTGGGCCGTTTCCCTGGCTCGCCGCTCGGCATGAAAACGTTCAGCCAAGGCAAATGAGAGCAGCAACATTCCCAGAAGCGAGCCGAATTGCAGCCCGTGCATCGTGAGAAAGTTGGTGGGGATCAGTCCATAGTTGCGCAGCGCAAAGGCGATTCCAAAAAGCATGAAGAGCGTCCAGGCCAGCAAAAAAAGCGGAGCCGACGCGACCCGGCGTTTCTGGCAGTAAAGGCCCGCGAGTACAGCCAAACTGGTGGTAGAGACCGTCGCCACTGTCAGAATCTTGCCGCCGATCATGTACGAAAACCCGATCGAAACCGCCGCAACCGATGCCGACAAAACGCTGCAGCCCAACAGCACACGGTCCAGCGTGATGGATACGTTTCGTGTCGACAGAAAACTGCGCGTAAACTGCGCCACCCCAAAGGAGCACAGCGCAAAGCCCAACGGAAATGCGAGATTGGCAAACCACGGCCAGGCCGACCACACATACTCCATGCCCAGGCCATTGAACCCTGCAAGACCCACGCCCAGGCCGGTGACAAACAGCACGTAGTCGAAGTACATGCGGTCGCGCATGCTCACCCACAGCAGAGCGTTGTACAGCAACAGTGCCACCAATGCGCCGAAGTAGATCGACAAGCCTGCATAGGTGTCTCGGCTGTATTCGGCCCAGCCCGACGGTGTCCAGATCGTCAATGGCACCGACAGGGTTCCCTCCGATCGCACACGCAGGAGCACCCACGCGCCGTCGGGCGTATCGGCGGGCAATTCAAATACGAAATTGCGGTGGCGGATCGGTCGTTCGCTAAACGGGTAATGGTCGCCCACAACCACGGGAGCCGTCGCACCAGGCCGGTAGAACTCCACGTGATCGAGCGTGGGAAATCCGATTTCCATGAGCCGGTCTTTGCGCGCAATGCCCGCAGCATGGGCAGGCACACGAAAGCCTACCCACCACGCCGATTGTGTGTAGCCCAGGTTAACTCCCGCCGCCGGGGCGGTTGTCACCTGTCCCGACTCAAACCGTTGGCGTACGTCGGCCACCAAAAGGGTGGATCGCGCGTCTTCCACCAGTGCGGCATGTGCAGCGACTTCCACTCTGCCGTCTGCCGTCAGTTCGGGTGCTTCCAGCAGGGGCGCTGCGTGCACGCCAGCCATCGCAACAATCAGCCCGACGACCTGCAACGTCCAGCGAAAAATATAGTACATCGTCCCTACACCGAGATAAAAAGGGGGTCGCATAAAAACGAGTATGTCATACCGCCTGTATGGCCAGATTCAAGAACGGATTCACCCTGTCGCGGCCTACTGGTCGCGCAGCACTCTCCAGAATGGCGCGAACGGCGTGGCAAAGGCCAGTAACACGACGGCGGTGGTGGCGTGCACGCCCGACTCCATCGCGCTGGACTTCTCGGACTCGAAAAACTCGGAGAATGTTTTGGTGATCATGGTTGTTGTGTGTCAGTTGCTGTGTCGCCGCGTGGTTTACCCAGCAGCACGCCATACAGTGCCTGCACCGGTTTGGCAGAAAAACCCATGATGAGCACAGCGCACAAACTAATGCTCACCAGCACCACCATGTAGGCGGTGTCACGAATCAGCGCGCCTTCTGCCACGCCGTACTGCAGTGGCAGGCTGGCCAACACCGCAGCAGCCAATCCCTTGGGTGCCAGCATGGATGCAATGGCAGAGTCGCGCAGCGAGAAGCTGCTGGAAGCAAAGACAAAGCGTGTCAGAACAATACGCATCAAAAACACCAGCGCCATCATGCTCAGTGCCACCAGGGCCAACATCGAATCACTGAAGTGGATGGAAATGCCCAGGTAAACGAAGAAGTAGGTCTTGAGCAGAAACACTGCCTCGCGGTAGAAGGCTATATCCATGGGCGTGAGGGCTTCGATCCTGTGCTCCAGCCCGCTGCGTTTAAGCCATTTCTGGTTGAAATTGGTCAGCGTCAATCCGAGCGACATTGCCGCAATAGCACCCGAGAAGCCCAGAAACTCACTCAGGCCGTAGATCAGGAACGCGTAGGCGATGGTGGTTGAAATCGTATTGGGAAAGTCGCGCACCTTGCCCAAAATCAGCAGCCATCCCACACCGCCCAGCATCCCGATCATCGCTGCAAATACCAGCGAAGCCAGCACGCCCCCGATGAGCTTGCCAGCGCCCACATCGCCATCCATCACGATGTGCAGCAAGGCGAAAACTCCCACAATGCTCAGCACATCGGTGAGCGCCGATTCCAGCACCAGCACCGTACTGGCACCCTCTTGCAGACGCAAGGACTCGACCATGGGGATGACCACCGCCGAAGAGGTGCCTGCCAGGATCACTCCCAGCAGCAGTGCCGGTAGCAGGGTCATATCCAGTGCCAGCATGGCCACCGCAGTCACGATGGCCCCGGTGCCCATGAAACAGCCAAATGTCAGCTTACCCGTGGTGCCGAGCGACTTCACCATCACATCGAGTCGAAGCGACGTGCCGCTCTCAAAAAGGATCACCACCAGCGCAATGGTCGCAATCACCGGCCCCACCTTGCCAAAGTCCGCCGGGCTCACCCAGCCCATCAACGGCCCGGCAACCAGCCCCATCACCATCAGCAGCAGCACATCCGGTATGTTGGTGCGCCGAAACAGCACCGCCAGAAAGTGCGATACAAAAATCATCAGGCCGATGATCAGGATGATGGTGGACATGAAGTAGGTCTCAACAGTATTAGTCGAACGTTATGAGCGCGGTGCGTGTTGTAACCGATTCTATGGGTGGGTGCATCGACGCGTGGTCATGACGGACTTCTGACGCTGCTGGGCACCATCAGAAAACTTCTGAGATACTCCCGGCAGATAAAAATTGGAGGAGCACTCTCGTGAGGTTCGTACGTAACTTTCGTCTTCTTGCCATAAGCTTCGTCACGGTGATGATGCTTGTTGGCTGCGTCGCTCCGCCCCCGGCAAGTACCCCAATCAGTCCGGAGGCGGCCAACAAAGGCATCAGTCTGTCACGCTCGCTTCCTGCCGTCTTGCCCAGTAAAGCGGTGCCGATACCGCACAGTCAGTTTGTTCTCATTCCTTCGGAGAGTGCTGTCGGAATGCTGATGCCCATTCCATTTGTGAGCGGAGCGATTGCCAGTGCCATGGATCACAGTGCAGCGGAAGCATTTGAGGCACGTTACGCATCGGTTGGCCCCTACCGGATTGCGCTGGCAGAGATGGAGGCAAGCCCACTTTATAGAAATACGGGTGGTGCATTGACCCTGCAGCCCTTTGTATTCATGACCGAGTGTGTGGACGACCGCTATCGCCTGGCGCTGGTGTTTCATCTGCAGGGTGGCGACTGGGTGGGCCGTTATATGTACCACTTGCCCACGACTTACGCCATCTCCGATTTCAAGGCGCCAAGCGCTGCGCTGTTGGGTTCGTTGCAAGCCGAGCTCGCTGCAGGTGCGCGCATCTTGCGTCAGTTGGTTGAGCGTGTCGGGCGTGGTGAACTAAAGTCTTCTGGAGTGAAGGCGGATGTCGGGAGCCTCCACCTTGTAGGAGGTAAGGCTGCGGGACTCATTTCACCCACAGTCATCATTTCCAAAGGGGCGGATGTGCTGCAGGAGTCCGATGGCGCTGTCATCGTGCGCATGGCGGGTGAGATGTCGAACGCCGGAACCGCCGGAGGCCTGTTCTTTGGCGTGCACTACTTTCTCAAAGATCAGTTGCACACCTTCAAGAAGAATTGATTTCCACGCCAACGCGGCCTCAAGGCAGCCTTATGAAGATGTACTTCGTTGCCCTGTCCCTGGCATTGCTGAGCCTTGCTGCATACGCCAGTGCGCAAACCAACGTGCATACGACGGCAACCGCACAAGCCACTGCGATGCCAGTGGAGTCTGCAACGTTGGTGTTGTTCAGCCGACCGGTATTTACTTTTCGTGCGTCCAACCATGGCATTGCAGCCCGCGATCGGGTTCGTCGTGCGCAGACACGCATTCAGGAGCAACTGGCGGTAACAGGCCCCCATCGGGTCACCTATCACGCCGATGGTGTGGGCATTCAGGTGCGTATTGATGGTGCGGCAAGCTTCTTCATCACGCCCGAAGATCTGGATCCGGGTAGTGAAGAGAGTTTGGAGCAGACAGCACAGCGTGCAACAAGCGCGCTGACATTGGCGATCAAGGAGAGCATGGAGAGCCGCAGCCTTGACACCATGATGCGCGCTCTTGGCAGTGCGTTGGCGGCGACTGCGCTGTGTGCAGTGATTGTGCGGCTGGCGGCTATTGCAAGACGCCGACTCGCCGATCGTTTGATCGCCATGACCGCAACGCACTCGGACAAACTCCACGTCGGAGGAGTCACCCTGTTTCGGCGGGAGCGTCTGGCGAAAACCGTGCAATTGGCCATCACGGTTCTGTTTCGCCTGCTGGTTCTGGTTCTGTCTATCGAGTGGCTTAGCTACGTTTTGCGTTCCTTTCCGTTTACGCGTGCGTGGGGCGAGTCGCTCAACAGCTTCATTCTCGAGCTGGCGACGCCTGTCTTTACCTCCGCCATGGGAGCCGTTCCCGAGCTGCTGACCGCAGCGTTGATTTTTTATCTCTGCTACCTGCTGACCCAGGCGCTTGACCGTTTCTTCGCAAATGTGCAGAGCGGCCAGTTTCGCTTGCAATGGCTGGATGCCGACATTGCCGTGCCGACCCAGCGCATCACCAAGGTGGTGCTGTGGTTGTTTGCGCTGGCCATGGCCTATCCCTATCTCCCGGGCTCGGACACCGAGGCTTTCAAGGGCCTTTCGGTGCTGGCAGGCCTGATGCTCTCCATGGGCGCATCGAGCCTGGTCGGGCAGGCCGCCAGTGGCCTCATCCTGACCTATGGGCGGGCATTTCGACGAGGTGAATACGTGCGCGTTGCCGAGCACGAAGGTACGGTCATGGATATGGGCATGTTCACCACCCGTCTGCGTACCGGCCTGGGCGAGGAACTCACCATTTCCAATGCCAGTATTTTGGGATCCACCACCAAGAATTATTCGCGGTCAGTACAAGGCCCAGGCTTTGTCATTGACACCTCCGTCAGCATCGGATACGACACCCCGTGGCGCCAGGTGCACGCCATGCTCATAGAGGCAGCCAAACGCACGCCAGGGGTTTTGCATGAGCCTTCGCCACAAGTCTTTCAAACCTCACTCACCGATTTTTACCCAGTGTATCGGTTGGTGTGCCAGGCTATTCCAGAAGGTCCGCGTCCACGTGCACAGCTTCTGAGCAACCTGCATGCCAATATTCAGGATTCGTTCAACGAGTACGGCGTCCAGATCCTTTCGCCGCACTATATGGCGGACCCACATGAGGCAAAAATCGTACCCCCTGCAAGGTGGTATGAAGCGCCAGCCATTCATGCCAAGCGCGGCGATGGCACAAGTCAAGAATTCAACGATTCACATTGAAAGGGTAAAAGTCATGCAAAAGTATGCAGCAGAGTTCGTCGGTACGTTCTGGTTGGTTCTCGGTGGTTGCGGCAGCGCGGTCTTGGCTGCGGCGTTTCCGGGGGTGGGCATTGGGCTGATGGGGGTGTCGCTCGCGTTTGGTTTGACGGTGCTCACGATGGCGTATGCCATTGGCCACATTTCCGGTTGCCACCTTAACCCGGCGGTATCGGTTGGGCTTTGGGCGGGAGGGCGATTTCCCTCGAACCAATTGGTTCCCTACATCCTGGCGCAAACCCTGGGGGCGATTGTCGCGGGAGGCGTCCTGTACCTGATTGCCACCGGGAAAACCGGCTTTGATGTGGCCGGTGGCTTTGCCTCCAACGGCTACGGTGCGCATTCGCCCGGTGGCTACTCGCTGCAAGCCGCGTTGATCACCGAAGTGGTCATGACGATGATGTTTCTCATCATCATTCTGGGCGCAACAGATACGCGTGCTCCAGCCGGGTTTGCACCGATCGCGATTGGCCTGGGCCTGACATTGATCCACCTGATCAGTATTCCCGTTACCAATACGTCCGTGAACCCTGCGCGCAGCACTGGAGTGGCACTTTATGTGGGTGACTGGGCAACGGCCCAGTTGTGGCTGTTCTGGTTGGCACCCATTGCGGGTGCTTTGCTCGGGGCATGGGTCTACCGTTTCATTGGAAAGAACCAGGCCTGAAACATCGACGTTGAGTCACAAGAGAGATCATGAAGCACCACTACATCAAGTTATCCCTTGCTGCGAGCCTTGCCATCAGCACCATGGCCCATGCAGGCAGTTTTCTGAATGACGTTCCAGCGCTGGGATTTTCACCCGCCAACATGGATACCAGCATCAACCCGCGCCAGGACTTTTACCGCTATGCCGCTGGCAGTTGGCTCAAAAAGACCGAAATTGCGCCCAGCGATCCAGACGTCGGCGGCTTTACGCTGCTGGCGCATAACCTCGACAAACAACTACTGACCCTGATCAAGGAAGCCGCTGCAGCCACTGATGCGCCCAAGGGAAGCTCCCGCCAGCAAGTCGGTGACTTTTACAAGGCGGCCATGGACGATGCGCGCCGCCATACGTTGGGCCTCAAGCCGCTGGAAGCAGACTTGCAGCGCATCAAGGCAGCGCGCGGCACACCGGCCGACTATGGCGGCCTTGCCGGCCGGTTGCAGGATGGATTTGGGGGCTCGCCGCTGATCATGGCAGCCGCCATGCCGGATGCGAAGGACAGCAGCACCAGCGTATTGGTATTGGCGCCTGGTGGGCAACTGCTCGAACAGGACGAGTACGCCAAGCCCGAACACCAGAAGCTACGCGACATCTATCGCCAGTACGTTGTGGCGATGTTGAATGGAGTCGGTGATTCAGTCGATGCCGCCCGGAGCAATGCGGCCAAAGTTCTGGCTATGGAGGCACGGGTCGCAGGGTCCATGATGACGCCTCTGCAGATGCGGGATCCAGCCAACACCTACAACATGATGACGCTGGACCAGGCGCAGGCGCTGATTCCGGCGATCGAACTGCGAGCGTTCCTTAAAGAGTTGGGCGTCGCACCACCTAAAAAGGTGCAGGTGATTGACATCAACGCCATGAAGGCGCTGCAACGGATGCTCACCGAACTGCCGGTAGACGATGTGAAGCAACTGCTGCGATGGTTTCTGGTAGCCAGTCGCGCCTCGGAACTTGGGCGGCCTTACAGCTTGCAGGAAGAGGCGTTCACGACCTTACGCAAAGGCCTGAAGAAACCCCCGGAACAAGAGCGCGTGGTCACGCAGCAGATTGGGGCGCAGCTGTATCACCCCTTGTCGCAGTTGTACGTGCAGGCCTACTTCCCTGACACTACGAGACGCGAAATCACCGAGATGGTCGGGCATATCAAGGACGAGTTCGCCACTCGCCTTCGTAGCAACACCTGGCTGGACGACGCGACCCGCAGCGCAGCACTTGAGAAGCTTGGAAAAATTGACATTCAGGTGGGCTACCCCAGTGGATGGATTGATTTCAGCAAGCTCGACATTCGCCCGGACGACCATTTCGGCAACGTGCAGCGTGCCAATCGCTTCGCATTTCAGCGCGATATGGCGCAGGTTGATAAACCCGTTCTCAAGAATCGCTTTGCGGTAGCGACCAAGACCACACCGATTGCGGTGAACTCCGCTTACAACTTCACCACCAACACTATTGACATCACGGCTGCCATCCTGCAGCCGCCGTTCTACCAGCCAGGGGCCGATGTCGCCGCCAATTACTGCGCTATCGGCGGGGTGATCGGCCATGAGATCACCCATGGTTTTGACAGTCTGGGACGCCAATTCGATCCGCGCGGAAACCTGCGCAACTGGTGGACGCCGAAGGCTGATAAAGAGTTCAAGCAGCGCACCGACGTGCTGGTTGATCAGTACAGCCAATACGAAATCCTGCCCGGCCTGATGCACAACGGCGCTATGACCGTGACGGAGAACACTGCTGACCTGGGTGGCATCACGCTAGCCCATGCCGCCTTGAAGCGCTATCTGGCGAAGAACCCCACCCCGGACGTCGACGGGCTGAATGCTGACCAACGGTGCTTTGTAGCCTGGTCGCAGATGTGGGCCTACAAGGCCCGCTCTGAACGTCTGCGGTTTCTGGTGTCTGTCGATGTCCATGCCATTGCATCGGTGCGTGCCGTAGCGCCGCTGCTACACCTTGATGCGTTCCACCAGGCTTTCGGTACCCGTCCGGGCGACCCAATGTGGCGTGCGCCAGAAAAGCGGGTACGCATATGGTGATGCCCGACAACGATCGCATCGCGCGGCTGGAAGACCAGGGGCGCGATTTCCCGTACTACAACGGCCTGCCTGTGCCGCTTTCTGCACGGCAGTGGCTGCTGGTTTTGGCCGGCGTGGTAGCGGGCTTCGTGGCGCTGGTGCTGCCCATTACCTGGCCGGGTGGAATGTTTGGCCAGTTCATCCCTGCGGTTCTGTTGCCCTGCATTCCGTTGGCGGTATTGGCCTTTATAGTGCCGCACGACTGGAAGGCAATTTTTGGCAAAGTCGGTGGTCGCGAGTTGCGGCTCATGCTAGGGTTTGGTCTGCTGAACTTGGTTGTGAGCATGACTGTCGGCGTCATAGTCCATGCACTGACCGAAGTGACTCCCAATGCATCCGCGGCGCAATTGGCTGGTCTTGATGCGGCAGGACGTGTCGCGTTTTTCGCCAAGACGATCCCCCAGCTTTTTGGCGAGGAGGTCATTACCATCCTGCCGTTTCTGGCGGTCATGCAACTGCTTTCCAAGGGCTTTGGCGTGGGACGCAAATCAGCATTGGTGGGTGCCTGGCTGGTGACTTCCTTGCTCTTTGGACTGATTCATCTTCCGACCTATGGCTGGAATGTGGTGCAGTGCATCGTGGTCATCGGGTCGGCACGCCTGATGCTCACGCTACCCTGGATCATGACCAAGAATATCTGGGTTTCCACCGGAGCGCATATCGTGAACGATTGGGTGCTTTTCTCCATGGTATTACTGGGCGCAAGCCTTGCGGGCAAGGGGTAATGTGCAAAAATCTGCGTTCCGACCTGCAACTTAACAATCCGCAACTCCTATGCCCATCAAGTTCATTGCCCGGACGCTGACTCCGCTCATTTCTTTGGCCTTGCTCCTTGGGCCACTACCGGTGCGTGCAGAACAGAGAATCCGATGCGACAGCCCGGGATTTGGCTACCGGCACTGCAGGGCAGACACGGACAACCGGGTCGAGCTGGTGCGGACCTATTCGCTGTTTGCCTGCCGCGAGGGCCAATCCTGGGGCTACGACCATCGCGGTGTGTGGGTGGACCGCGGATGCTCGGCGGAGTTCAAGGTGGGCCACCGCGGGGGCGGAGGCGACGACACCGGCAAAGTGGTTGCAGGCGTTGCGCTGGTTGGGCTTGTGGCACTCCTTGCCGCCAACGCGAACAAGAACAAGCAGGAGAGTCAGGAAGTGGCATCCTGGGCCATTGGCACCTTTTCAGGGTTTGACCGAACCGAGGGTCTTGACGTGCAAGTGACCATTCTTCCGGGCGGACAGGTCACAGGACGTGCGGGCAGCAATGAGTTTACGGGCTCCTTCAAGGGCAACAAACTGCAGGCTGGCCGGCATGCTTTTCAGGTCGAGCAATCTGGAAACGGTTTTGAGGCAACCGATGACAACGATTCCCGGCACCGCGTGACGTTCAAACGTGTCGGCAGTGGTTACTGATATTGGAGTGTGATGATGCAAGTTTCTCGTTTCATTCGGTTGGCCCTTACGTGCATGGCGTGGCTGCCATTGGTGGCCATCGCCGATACATCGGCGCCCGGTTCCGGCTTCACTGACCCGGCTGGCGTCGCGCGCCGACCGGCACCTGCCGATATTGATCCGGTGATGCGCCCGGCGGCGGTAGACACATTGGCTACGTTACGCAATCGTGGCGTGTTGCGCGTTGGCGTGGTGCCGGTGGAGCCGATGGTGATGCTTGGTAACGATGGTGCCCTGATGGGCTACAGCGTCGACATTGCGCGAAAGCTTGCGGTGGATCTGGGTGTGAAGGTTGAGTTCATCCAGTCGTCCTGGCCCAACGTCATTTCAGACTTGCTGGAGCGTCGCTTTGATCTGATCGCTTCGGGCCTGTGGATTACTGCACCACGTGCGCTGGTCGTCAACTTCACAAGCCCTACCGCGGTGGAAGGTGTCTACTTGATCGCAGGCAAGAAGAAAGCGGCACGCTTGAATACGCAGGCAGACTTCAATCGTCCCGGTGTGACCATCGCCATCTATGCAGGTGCCGCACAGGAAGCGCTGGCGCAGCGCGCATTCCCCAAGGCAACACTGATTCAAGTGCAGGACGACCCGCTGAATCAGGTGCTCGGTGGGTTTTCCCATGCTGCATTGGTTCCGTCACTCACACCACAAGTGGTGGTGAATGCTGCGCCCGATAAATTGAAACTCGCGCTGGCAAGCCCCGTGGGCACCACTTCGGCAGCCATCGCCGTGCGCAAGGGTGATCCGGATTTCCTGAGCTTCCTCAATACCTGGTTGGCGTTGCAAGCCGAGCAGGGGTGGCTGCAGGAGCGCAAGGACCACTGGTTTGCGATGTCAAACTGGATCAAGTGACTTTTTGTCGTACGCAGTAAGGGGCTAAAGCGATGTTGTTGGCAAGTGGGCCTCTGGCGCGTTCGTGCAACGCATGTTCTTTCCATTTTTCAAAGGAGAAACGTTTTGGGATACCAACAATTTCTTGCCGCAGCGCTGTGTGCGTTCCTGTGCGGCTGCAGTTCCACGGAGGTTGTGCAAGCCCCGCTGGAAGTGACCATTGGCCAGCAATTGATAGACCTGAAAAAGGCGCGTGACAACGGTGTGTTGAATGCCAAGGAATACGACAACCAACGTCGTCGTCTGATCGACAACGTCAAGTAGGAGCGCAGGATGAACACATCAAGAAGCATATCAATCGGCGTCGCGTTGGTGTTGGTGCTCACAGGTTTGACGGGCTGCGTCAGTAGCAGTCGCAGCAATGTCACCGTGCAGGAATCGATCAAGTTCTCAAAGGGCCAGGAGTTGAACGACCTCTTGCGCGCAAAACAGGCTGGCGCAGTGACTGATGCCGAGTACGAAACCTTGCGGCGTGTGTTGATGGAGCGGCCCAACTGAGAGCGTGTATCGAACGCATTTGACATCATTGCTTTCCATGGCATTGGGATTGGCAATGGCAACCGTGGCACTTGCTGCGCCCATGCCGGTCACTGCAGCACGTCCAACTTTTCACTGCACCAAAGCGCAAGGCACGGTGGAGGCGTTGGTCTGTGGCGACCCTGCATTGGCCGCACGCGACCGTGAACTCGCCGCCGTTTATAAAACCGTCGCCGCTCGGGCCAAAGGCAAACAAGCTACTACGCTGCGCGCCGAACAACGCGGTTGGGTCAAAGGCCGCAATGAGTGCTGGAAGGCGCAGGACACCACCTGGATTACTGCCACCTGGACCGTGAATTCAGTGACTGCCTGCATCGATGCGCAGTACCGTTTGCGCACATCCGAGTTGCAAGCTACATGGCACTTGATAGCCCCCAAAACAGTTGCTTATGCCTGTCAGAACGACCCAGCCAACGAAGTTGTTGCGAACTACTTTGCGACCGACCCACCCACCATTCGACTGGAGCGCGGCGACCGCACCATCACCCTATGGGGCGTGGGCGAGACGTCATTGCGCACCTACGAAGGCCCCAACGTCAGCGCTGTGCACAAAGCGCCTACGCTGCAGGTGAACTGGCTTGACACCAACACCGGCAAGACTGAGGCCTTGCGGTGCAGCGCACGGTAACGTTTGCGCAGTACTCATCAGGGTGCCTGGTGGGCCTGAGGATTTCTAGGAAAAAGTGGCTGCAGCGACCGTGCGGCAGGCGTGGGTAGCTATGAAATAAAGAGCATTCCGGTCAGATGGCCATGGCTTCAATGGGGATGCCACCCACGTTCAGACGTAGTTCACAACGCGCGGCTGCGCCGAATATGCTGGACGAGTTCGCTGTAGTGCACCGGCTTGTTAAACATGGCGGCCATCACGCCGGAGTCGCGCAGAGCAGCATGTTCCGCGGCCAGGCTCTGTGGAACGAGCACCGCTGAGGGAAGGCGCGCCCAGGCGATCTGGGCACGGTTTTTCAGGAACCAGCTTTGGGCCTGCTCCAAACTGAGGTGGTCTTCAATGTCGCCGATAACGAAGACAACTTCCTCATCTTGCACCAAAGTGGCATGCGCAGCCTCTCGCGTAGCCACCGACAGCAGGCGGTAACCCAAAGGCGCAAGGAGATTGTTCAAGGACTCGGCGAGGCCCGCATCCGCGCTCATTAGCAAGACGGCCGGGGACAAAGCCATCGGCTCAGGGATGGCGTCCTGCGGGTCGCTGTCGAACGTGGTGCCATAGTGCCGCGCCAACTCGGGCCAGAAGCTCGGGCCAACTGCTTCCATCACCTCGTGCACCGTGGTGTCGCCCGAAATGATGCGCAGACTGCCCGAAGCTGCCAGCGACTTGAGGCCGCCTTCGCGCAGCGCGTCCAGTGTGGTCAGGCGCGACTCTCCGGCCGCTACTGCGTCGCGCAGCGCGGGGGACATCTCCACAATGTCCACAATGGGCAGGCGGCCGAAGAACCCGGTGTAATCGCAAGTTTTGCAGCCAATTCGACGGTAGCGGGGCGGGTTGTGCGTGGTCTGCAAGAAAGCCAGCTCTTCGGGCGAATAGGGCTCGGTCACCGGTGCGCGGCACTCGGTGCACAGGGTGCGGCACAGACGCTGCGCCGCCACGGCAGCCAGCGCATCGGCCAGCACCGTGGGCTCAATGCCCAAGCCGAGCAAGCGGGGGATTGCCGTCAACGCGTCGTTGGTGTGAAGGGTTGACAACACCAAATGCCCGGTGAGCGAGGCCTGCACGGCAATTTCTGCAGTCTCGGCATCGCGGATTTCACCCACCAGCACGATGTCGGGGTCCTGTCGGAGGATGGAGCGCAGGGCTTGCGCGAAACTGCGGCCCTGGCGCTCGTTCACATCCACCTGGGATACGCCCGGAATACGGTACTCCACCGGATTCTCCACCGTGATGATGTTCACTGAGTGGCTGTTGAGCTCGGACAACATGCCGTACAGCGTCGAGGTTTTGCCGCATCCCGTGGGCCCGGTCAGGATTACCATGCCTGATGGGCGACGGATGACACGGCGCAGGGTTTGCAGCGCTGCCAGCGAGAAGCCGGCACCACTGAGCCGGCGCACGCGCCCCTGCTCCAAAAAGCGGATGACCAGCCGCTCTCCCTGGCTGGCTGGCAGCACCGACACCCGCATGTCAAATTCACGGTCCTGCAGTACCAGGCTCATGCGGCCATCCTGCGGAATCATGCTGTTGGTGGAGTCCATGCCGCATTTGGTCTTGAAGTGGCGGATCAGGGTCACCGCCACGGCATCTTGGAGCATCACCACACGTCGCAGCTTGCCATCGACGCGAACGCGCACTGAAGCCGAGCCGACGAAAGGCTGAATGTGCAGGTCCGACGCACGCTGCTCGATTGCCGATGCCAGCATGGCCCGCCCTAGCGTGACGATGGAACTCTCGTTGCCTCGTGCTGAGGGGATGCCCATCTCACTTACGCTCGCACCCGCCTGGCGCAGTGCTTCACGACCATAGGCAACAGTGGCGGCGATCTCGATAGCATCGGGAGCAGCCAGTACCCATTGCACGGGGCGGTTGACCATGAAGCGCAATTGATCGTTTGTACTCTCGTCAAACGGGTTGCTGGTCGCCACGACCAAAGTAAGTTGGTCTAATCGGAGCGGCAATACCTTGTGGGTACGGCAAAACTGGGAAGGCACCAGCGACAATGCCGCCGATTCTGCATCTTCCAACCCTTGGGCAAATTCCAAACCCATCGCTGGAGCGAGCTTTCGAGCAATGCCCTTTTCGTCTAGACCACTGGCGGTGACAAGGTTCTGCCAAAGCCGCAGGTACCCGTCAACCCCATCGAGCCGGCTCAGTTCGGGGCGCTCCGGGAACACCTGCCGAACCGCCTCGAGCAACGCTGTGACCGGGTCGGACTGATAACCAGAGGAAATAGTCACTTCAGTCCCTTGCAGTGGTCGCACGGTGGCGGATTTAGCGGCAGTTGGTGTCGACATACACGGACGTGCTCACCATGGCACTTTGCGCACGCACGTCGCCGCCAAGTGTGTAGCTGGAATGGCCGGTGGTGTCGACAGGCTGTCCATTCGGGCCCATCACGACATTGGTAATCAGCCAGTTGTTGTTGTTTTGCATCGCAATGTTTGCCAGCGGTCCGCTACTGGCCTGGGCTTCCGAGAGAGCCCTATTGGTTATTGAAACATCGACGATGGAGCCGCTGTAGCCAGCACTCAAACTGACCATACCCCCTGAGACCGGTCGCTGGTCCTGACCAACCGCCAGTGTGCCTCCACCGCCAATGGAGCCACGCTCGTTGACCCCTGTTTGACTCCATACCTTACGTCCGTTGTCGAATAGTTCCAAAACGCCATAAGTGGATCGCCAGGCCATGGTGATGCGGTGGGCTTGCCCGTCATCAACATTGAGACCCGTGTTGTAGTCGGTACCTCCCAGGGTGATATTCAAGGACCTCGGATTCCAAAGCGAAAAACCGGTGCCGGAGCGCGGCGGGAGGTAGCTCAACAATGTGGCTCCCGGCGCATTGTTGGAAGCGCCTGCGATCACCACTTCAGTCGTCATAGCAGTCAGGTTGCCCCTGGTATCGAGCGGTCCAGTGGATTTGACGCGGCCGTTGGTCGATGAAGTGCCGAAGCGCATCACCTGGCGAGGTACCTGACCCGGTGCCACCGCAGGGCAAGCATTTTGACCGCCTGCGCCCGATTGAGCGACCGCACCCGCGCCGCCAGCCAGAGTGCTGACCACCGCCGGTTGACCACCCACCGGTATAACCACCTGCTGTTGGGTCGCGGGCTGCGAGGCTGCACCTGAGGCCGCGGTCGCAGGCTTGATCACCGCGCCGGGACCGCCGGCCACGGTGCTGACTACCACCGGTTGGCTACTCACGGCAACCACCACGTTGGCTGGTGCACATCCGGACTTGGCGGAACTGGAAGCGGTAATTACCTTGCACAGTGCAGTCTCGCCCGCTAATTTGACCGAGAAGCTAACTGCCGACTCGCCGATCACCGCACCTTGACTGATGACGCTATTGCGGCTCAGCAGGTGGTGCGCTTCGCGGGTAACTTCGACGCCATGCGCACCCTGGGTCGCGCGGCTGGCGCACATGGTCAGCACGGGGGTAAAGCCCCCCGCCACCGGTTCAAAATTCACCGCCAGCTGGGCATAGTCGCTTTGCAAGTTGGCTGGCTGCACGGTGCCAGTCAGATTGGCGCAGGCGGTCTGTACCTCACCGGTTTTGGCCGCGACCTGGATATTGGTGCGAATGGCGTCGTATTTCAGTGCCAATTCTGCCGCCTGAGAACGAGCCGCATAGCTTTGGTAGATGGGCAAAGCCACTGCAGCCAGTAAGCCGATGATGACAACGACAAAAAGGACTTCCAGGATGGTAAAGCCACGCTGGGCAGAGGGTCCAGTGCGATCGGGCGTGCGGGGAATGGTCATGGTCGCGTCCTTTGTAGGTCACCAGAAGGGTTCATTGTCAGCAGCCAATGGTCGGTTTTGGCAAGCAGGCGGTATTGGGGGCCGGGGTTCTGCATTTCAACCAACGCGGCCAGAGCAGGCAGGGGCACCTGGTTAGGCCACTCGCCGGTAGTCGACTGCGAACTGTCTACCGCAGCCTTCGCTGCGGTGAGTGCAGCCGTCATTTCCGCGATCTGGTGCTGCTCAGACACTCCCAGCCAAAAACGTTTGAAGTGGGCGTCGGTGGCTGAAAGAGCAACTAGACCTGCCACAAGCAAGGCGGCGCCTATTCGGAACCACGGATACCGGTGCGAGGTATGTCGCAGCAATGCATCCCGCTGTACCTGCGCGTGTTCAATCTCACGCTGGGCGCTGCTCGCCAGAGCATTCAGGTCAGGGGATTTCTGGGCGGTCATATAGTTGTGAAGTCTACCCAATTCGCGTCGACCCCACGATCAATGCACCCGCATTCCCGGCAGCGCACCTGGCCAGGGGTTCAGCACGTAAATGCCGGGTGTGGCCGCTTCGTCCGCATGGCTCGCAGCCAGCACCATGCCTTCGCTGATGCCAAACTTCATCTTGCGCGGTGCCAGGTTGGCCACCATCACGGTAAGCTTGCCTGTCAGGTCTGCAGGTTGGTAGGCACTGGCAATGCCGCTAAAGACATTGCGCAGCCGTGGCTGGCCGCTCGCGTCTTTCTCGCCCACATCGAGGGTGAGCCGCAATAGTTTGGTGGAGCCTTCCACGGGCTCGCAGTTCACGATTTTTGCGATGCGCAGATCGATTTTGGCAAAGTCTTCGATGCCAATGGTGGGTGCAAGCGCCTCGCCGCCGGGCGCTTCGGGGTCTGCGACGGCGGCGGCAGGTGCTGGTTTTGCTACCTTTTTCGGAGCTGCTTGCGCTTGCTGCACGGGCGCTGCAGCCTCTTTTGGCTCAAAGAGCGCATCTAGCTGCTCGGGCAGCACGCGCTGCATCATGTGCTGGTAGGTGCCGATGACGTGTTGCGCGGGCAACGGTTCGCGCACATTGGCAAAGCTCAGAGGTTCCACTTTCAGGAAGGCCTCCACCTGCCGTGCCAACTCCGGCAGCACGGGCTTGAGGTAACACGTGAGCACCCGAAAGGCTTTGATGCACACGGTGCACACGCCCTGCAGCCGCGCGTCCATGCCAGCCTGTTTGGCCAGGTCCCAGGGTTTATTGGCGTCTACGTAGGCGTTCACCTGGTCGGCCAGCAGCATGGTTTCGCGCAATGCCTTGGCGCATTCGCGCGCCGCATACAGCGCTTCAACGCTTTCGCTTTGCAGGCGCAGTTGGTGCAGGAGCGCAGCGCCATCTTCCGGCACCTCACCCAACCGGCCTTCAAAGCGCTTGGTCAGGAACCCGGCCGCGCGAGAGGCGATGTTGATGTATTTGCCGATCAGGTCGCTGTTGACGCGCGCCATGAAGTCGTTGGGGTTGAAATCAAGGTCTTCGTTACGTGCCGAGAGCTTGGCGGCCAGGTAATAACGCAGCCACTCGGGGTTCATACCCAGGCTCAGATACTTGAGCGGATCCAGGCCGGTGCCGCGGCTTTTACTCATTTTTTCGCCGTTGACTGTCAGATGGCCGTGCACAAAGATGTTGTCGGGCGTCTTGCGGCCGCTGAAATGCAGGGTGGCGGGCCAGAACAGGGTGTGAAAAGTGACGATGTCCTTGCCGATGAAGTGGTACTGCTCCAGCTCCGGGTTGGCCATGTAGGCGTCATAGTCCAGACCCCGCTGGCCCAGCAGGTTCTTGAGGGACGCCAGGTAGCCAATGGGGGCATCCAGCCAGACGTAAAAGTACTTGCCTGGCGCATCGGGAATCTCAATGCCGAAGTAGGGCGCGTCGCGGCTGATGTCCCAGTCGCCCAGGCCCTCGCTCTGTGTCCCGTCGGGGTTGGTGCGCACCGAGAACCACTCCTTGACCTTGTTGGCCACTTCGGGCTGCAGCTTGCCGTCTTGCGTCCACTTCGAGAGAAAGTCCACACAGCGCGCGTCCGACAGTTTGAAGAAGTAGTGCTCGGAGTCCTTGAGCACCGGGGTGGCACCGCTGAGCGCCGAGTAGGGGTTGATCAGGTCGGTGGGGGCGTACACAGCGCCACACACCTCGCAGTTGTCGCCATACTGGTCTTTGGCGTGGCATTTTGGACACTCACCCTTGATAAAGCGGTCGGGCAAAAACATGTTCTTCTCGGGGTCGAAGAACTGGGCGATGGTGCGGCGCTCGATCAGCGAGCCGTCCTGGTTGTCGCGCAGGTCGCGGTAGATTTGCCGTGCCAGTTCGTGGTTCTCGGGCGCGTCGGTGCTGTGCCAGTTATCAAAACCGATGTGAAAACCATCGAGGTACTGCTTGCGTCCGGCAGCGATGTCGGCCACGAACTGCTGCGGCGTCTTGCCGGCCTTCTCGGCCGCAATCATGATGGGCGCGCCATGCGTGTCGTCGGCACACACAAAGTCAACCGCCACGCCCTGCATGCGCTGGTAACGCACCCAGATGTCGGCCTGGATGTACTCCATCATGTGGCCAATGTGGAATCCGGCGTTGGCGTAGGGCAGGGCAGTGGTGACAAAGAGTTGGCGGGGCATGGGGAACGTGCTTTCGGAAGGAGGGGTGATTTTAGACGGCCAGGCAGCGCGAAAACTGATCGCTCATAATCAGGATTGAAGCGACAGATCGCAAGGGGATGCAGGTATGAACGAAATTGTGTTTGTGGTCGAAATTGCACCTGAGGGCGGCTTTACAGCACGTGCCTTGGGGGAATCCATCTTTACCGAGGCTGACACTGAGGCGGCACTGCGCATCGCGGTGCAGGATGCCGTGCATTGCCACTTTGACGAGGGCAACTCACCCAAGGTAATTCGCTTGCATTTTGTGCGCGACGAATTGCTCGCAGCGTAGACGCGTGGTATGCGTCTTCCGAGAGACTTGTCCGGTGCACAACTCATTCTTGCATTCGGAAAATTGGGGTACAGACCCACGCGCCAATCTGGCAGTCATGTGCGACTTACTTGCGATCTGCCCACACAACATCATCTGACTGTGCCATTACATGACCCGCTGCGCATCGGGACATTGGCTGCGATATTGTCGGCGGTTGCAGAGGCGCATGGCATGTCCCGCGAGGAATTGCAGCGTCAAATCTTGGGGTGAGGTTGGCGCCAGGGAGTGCGAATATCCCTCTGGCACGCTCCCGATATACGTGAGGCGCTACTGAATCAGTCGCAAATCTGGGGCATTGCGTCATCGCAATCGCAAGGGATCACGTCGGCGGTCAATTTGATTTTGCGGGCCGGCAATAGCCAGTGCAGGCTCGCCTTGTGGATCCGTCCACCCAAAGAACTTGCAAACATCGGCGCGCTTGTGTTGGGTGTCGGCGTAACCCATGGCCATGAGTTCGGTGGTGTAGCCGGTCTCAAAGAGCAGGTAGCTGGCCAGTGCGGAGCCTTTCACATCGGCCTTGCGCGAGGACACCCCAACGCCGCCGAGCATGGTGCGCACCGCATGGGGCAGGGCGCCAATGTGGCGTGCGGCCACGTTGTCCAGGCGCTGGCTGGGTGCAATCACCAGCAGCTCAAGCGGACGCAGTGCGCTGGCCTGCCGAAGTTCTGGCGGAACGAGTTGGATGGTGTGGTTGATGCGTTTGGCGCGCTCCACATCCACCGCGAGCGCATCCAGAAAAATGTTGGAGAGTGCATGGCCGGCTATCTGAGCAATGCTGGGGTAGGCGGTGTTCACAAGAGCCTCGGGGGCGTCCTTGCGTTCGTGCATGCGTCCGGCACCGACCACCAGAATGCGCTCGGCACCCAGGTGAATGGCCGGCGACACCGGAGCAGACTGGCGCATCGAGCCATCACCAAAGTATTCGTCGCGCCCGTTGATATGCAACTGGGTGGCCGGAAACACAAACGGAATGGCGCTGGAGGCCAACAAATGGGCATGGGTGATGCGGTCGCGTACCGCCAGACGCTGGCTGCGTACCCAGGGCATCAGGCGTTTGTCACCTTCAAAAAAGGTGACATGCTCGCCCGAGCTGTAACTCGACGCCGTGACAGCGAGTGCCCGCATGTGGCCCAGGCGGATGAGTTCGGGCAGCCGCTCCAGCGGCGCCACGCGCTGGAGCAAGGCCGAGAGCGGGCTGTTGTCCAGCAACGAGCGGGGTTTGACGCGCCGCCAGCGCGCCAGCACCCAGCCTAACGATAGGAGCGTCATCCAGGTGGCACCCGAGCGCAACATGCTCAGGTGGTCGGCGCGGTAGACCTGGTCGGCATGAAAGCCGCGCCAGGTGCGCGCAATCATGCGCACCGTGGCGTCAAAGTTGTCGGCACCACAGGCCAGTGCCGAGGCGTTGATGGCGCCTGCCGAGGTGCCCGTGATGATGGGAAACGGGTTGGGTCCCGCCAGTGCACCGCATGCTGCACGGATGTCTGCAATGGCTTCCAGCACGCCTACCTGGTACGCAGCCCGTGCACCGCCGCCGGTCAACAGCAGGCCGGTAACGGGTGGCGCGGCAGGGGTCGTGGTGGGCAGGAGTGACATCGGGCGCATTATGGGCTTGTCAGGTTAGATAGACTACGCGTTTTTCAGGAGACAAGTGATGACGGTGAATGAATCGGCGCTGCTCGATGCGCTCAAGGCGGTGGTGGACCCCAACACAGGCCGCGACTTTGTGAGCGCCAAGGCATTGAAGAACCTCACCGTTGCCGGTGGCGATGTGGCGTTTGATGTGGAGTTGGGCTACCCCGCCAAGAGCCAGATGGCGGGCTTTCGCAAGGCACTCATTGACGCCGCCAAAACGGTGACGGGGGTGTCCAACGTGTCGGTCACGATGTCGACCAACATCGTGGCCCACGCGGTGCAGCGCGGCGTGCAGCTGTTGCCCAAAGTGAAAAACATTGTGGCCGTGGCTTCCGGCAAAGGCGGTGTCGGAAAAAGCACCACCGCGGTCAATCTGGCGCTGGCGCTGGCGGCTGAAGGGGCACGCGTTGGACTGCTCGATGCCGACATCTATGGGCCGAGTGTGCCGATGATGATGGGCATCGAAGGTCGCCCCGAGAGCCTGGACGGTGCCAACATGGAGCCAATGGAAAACTATGGCGTGCAGGTCATGTCGATTGGTTTCTTGGTGGCGCAGGACGAAGCCATGATCTGGCGCGGCCCCATGGCCACCCAGGCACTGGAGCAACTGCTGCGCCAGACCAACTGGAAAGATCTGGATTACCTCATCGTCGATATGCCCCCAGGCACCGGCGACATTCAGCTCACCCTGAGCCAACGCGTGCCCATGACGGGTGCTGTGATCGTGACCACACCGCAGGACATTGCATTGCTGGACGCCAAGAAAGGCATCAAGATGTTTGAGAAGGTGGGCGTTCCCATCCTGGGCATTGTGGAAAACATGGCGGTGCACGTGTGCAGCAACTGCGGCCACGTCGAGCATATTTTTGGCGCAGATGGCGGCAAGAAGATGGCGACGGATTACAAGATGGACTACCTCGGTGCACTGCCGCTGAACATGCAGATCCGGCTGCAGGCCGACAGCGGCAAACCCACCGTGGTGTCCGACCCCGACAGCGATGTGGCGGGCATTTACAAGGCAGTTGCGCGGCAGGTGGCGGTGTCGATTGCTGCGCGTAACAAGGATTTTTCCAGCAAGTTCCCCACCATCACCGTCAGCAAGAACACCTGACCGTGGCCGACCAGCGTCCGTCTGTCGAAGTGGCCGTGGTGATGCGCAGGGAGCGCATCACGGGTGCCATGAGCCGTTGGCAAGACTGGCGCTGGATATTGGACGACGTGCAACTGCAGGCTCCAGGTTTTGGTACCGAGCCGCGGCTTCTCTATAAAAATGAGAGCATGGAGCGCTGGCTGCACGGGGGCTTGCGGGTAGAGTTGTTTGAAGACGACGCGGAAGGCTACCAGCTCAACGCCAGCACGCCAGCACCCTGCTGGTTCGTCCTGTGGCGCATGGAAGATGAAGCCCGACTCGCAGATGAGCCCATTGCGCGCCCGGTGGTGGTGAGCCTGAGTTACCACGACGCCAGCCGCTGGCTCGACGCCCAGGAGACCGTAGAGCAGGTGCTGGCGCCGCCCGAAGTAGTGCAGTGGATGCAGGAATTCATTGCCGTTTTCTACCAGCCCGAAGTAAAGCGGGTCAAGCGCCCGGAGAGCTTCAAGTCCCTGACCGACCGTTTTGGCAACCCGGCGTCCATCAGCACTGCAAGACGCCAGGGTCCGGGCGACGGCAGTGGCGCGGGCAAGGGCAGACGCCGTTTGCCCGACGAAGGAGCTGCCGGTGGCTGAGGGTTTTCTGGGTCGGTGGTCGCAGCGCAAGGCCGCCGTGCGCGCGGGCCAGGAACCGGTGGAGCCGGTGCCACAGCCGTCGGTACCGAAGACCGCGGATGATCCAGTGCGGGCCAACCTGACTTCAACTGCACCTGCGATGCCAGCCGCTGCGATGCCCACGCCGGATGCGCCAACGCCAGCTCCCGCAGCGCCTACGCTGGAAGATGCGCAGGCATTGAAGTCCGACTCCGATTTCAAACCCTTTGCTGCCCGCGGAGTCGATCCGGCGGTGCGCAATGTGGCGATGAAGAAGCTGTTTGCCGATCCGCACTTCAATGTGATGGACGGCCTGGACACGTATATTGACGACTACTCGCAGCCTACCGCACTGCTGCCCGCAGACCTTCGAAAGATGGCCAGCGCGCAATTTCTGAAGCTGTTTGACGACGAAACGCCCGAAGCAGTTGATCCCCCACCTACCGGCCTTGCCCATGCCCACTCTGATCTGCAATTGCAACAAGACACTCCCGCTGAACCCGCAGGCCCTGGGGAGCGCACTCAATGAGACGCTGACCGAGCATTCGTCCTTGTGCCGACGGGAGGTCGGCGCGTTCGTGGAGGCGCTTGCCAGCGGTGAGGAGGTGGTGGTGGCCTGCACCCAGGAGTCGCGCCTGTTTCAGGAAGTAGCAGTGCAAAGTGACGCTTCGACCGGGGTGCCGTTGCGCTTTGTCAATATTCGCGAAACTGCGGGCTGGAGCAAAGAGGCGCGCCAGGCCACGCCAAAAATTGCAGCACTGCTCGCGCTGGCGCGATTGCCGGTACCCGAGCCAGTGCCAACGGTCAGCTACCAAAGCAGCGGGCACGTGCTGGTGGTTGGCCCGGTGGATGCTGCGGAGCAGGCCGCTGCCCTGCTTGCCGATGCACTGGACGTGACGGTGTTCGGTGTTGGCACGGGCAGCAATGGTGCCGCCCAGGAGCGGCGCTACCCGTCGCTTGCCGGTAAGTGGAATGGCCTGACCGGGTGGTTGGGCAAGTTCGAGCTGTCATGGACGCCGGACAACCCGATCGATCTGGACTTATGCACCCGCTGCAACGCCTGTTTGGCGGTGTGTCCCGAGGGTGCCATTGGCCTTGATTACCAAATTGACATGGCCCGATGCGGGTCGCACAGGGATTGCGTCAAGGCCTGTGGCGCAGCCGGTGCGATTGACTTTCAGCGCACCGCCCAGCCGCAGCGCGCCACCTTCGATTTGGTGCTGGATTTGCGTGCCACGCCCGCCTTCAACCAGCACGCGCTGCCACAGGGCTATTTCCACGCTGGACCGCATGGGCGCACCGATCTGACCTCGGCCCTGATGGGTTTGCGCACCCTGGTGGGCGAGTTTGAAAAGCCCAAATTTTTTCAATACAAGCAAAAACTCTGTGCCCATAGCCGCAACGAGCAGACTGGCTGTAACGCATGTATCGAGGTGTGCTCGGCAGCCGCCATTTCCAGTGAACGTGATCAACAGCGCATCGTGGTCAATCCGAATTTGTGCGTCGGCTGCGGCGCTTGCACCACGGTGTGCCCAAGCGGGGCGCTGGCGTTTGCGTACCCGAACGCCAGCGAGCAGGGCGTGCGTATCAAGACCATGCTTGCCACGTTTGCCAGGGCGGGGGGCAAGCAACCTGCGCTGTTGCTGCATAGCCTGGAGGCTGGAGTGCGCATCATTGGTGACCTGGGTCGGGCAGCGCGGCTCGATGCCTCGGTGCACGGTGTACCGGCACGGGTGTTGCCGATGGCGCTGTGGCACACCGCGTCCGTCGGCATGGAGTTGTGGCTGTCGGCGCTGGCCTATGGAGCGTCTCAAGTGTGGGTACTGGTGACCGGCGAAGAAGCCCCCCAGTATCGCGCTGCGGTGCAGGAACAGATGGATGTGGCGCAGGCGCTGCTTGGCGGGCTGGGTTACCAGGGACAGCATCTGCGTCTGCTGCACGTCCGCGACGCGCGTGACCTTGCTGCCCTGGACGCCGACCTGCAAGCAGCACCTGCCGATACCGTAGCCCGCGGCGCAAGCTTCGCCATCCAGGCAGACAAGCGCGCGACGCTGGAACTCGCCCTGGACCACCTGGTGGCCCATGCACCCCAGCAGCCCCAGGTCATTGCCTTGCCGGCAAGCGGCTCGCCACTGGGGACGGTGGTGGTCAACAAGGACACCTGTACCTTGTGCCTGAGCTGTGTCAATGCATGCCCAGCGGGTGCGCTGCAGGACAACACGCTAGCCCCCGAGCTCAAATTCATCGAGAAGAATTGTGTGCAGTGCGGCTTGTGCGTGCGCACGTGTCCGGAAAAGGCACTCTCTCTGGTGCCGCGGTTCAACTTGGCGCAGCAGCGTCGGGAGGCGGTGGTCCTGAACGCCATGCAGCCGTATGCCTGTATCCGCTGCAGCAAACCATTTGGCACACTGAAGGCGATCGAGTCGATGCTGGGCAAACTTGCCGGGCATGCCATGTTTCAGGGTGCGGCAGCGGACCGTCTCAAGATGTGTTCCGACTGCCGCGTGATTGACATTTATTCCTCGGACAACGAGGTCCGCATTGACCAGATTCGATAGGAGCCCAGCGACGCCATGACACAACCAAATTTGGCGCCACTGCGTCTAGATGAAGAGACTGCCCGCGCCGAGGTGTATGGCCTGCTGGCCGCACTGTTTTATGCCCCACCTGCGGACGTGCTGCTGGCGCAACTGCGCCTGGCCGTGACCGAAGCCCCCCACGCCGGCGGTTTTTTGGAGGAGCCGTGGCGCGCGCTGGTCGGGGTGGCGCGTGAATGCACTTGTGCGGCAGTGGCGAGCGAATATGCCACGTTGTTTGGTGGCGTTGGGAAGCCCGAGGTGTATCTGTTCGGCTCGTATTACCTGAGCGGTTTTCTCAACGAGAAGCCGCTGGCCAAGTTGCGCGCGGATGTAGCGGCACTCGGGCTGGAACGCAATGAGCCCATGTCGGAGACCGAAGACCACGTGGCGTATTTGTGTGAAGTCATGCGCTATCTGATTGCCGCAGACGATGTTGAAGTTGCCAACTTGACGCAACAGCAATTGTTTTTCAGCAAACACCTGCAGACCTGGGTGCCGCGCATGTGCGAGGCAATTGCACGCCATCCAAGCGCGCGCTTTTACCAGGCCCTGGCGCAATTCACTGCGGCTTTTGTCGATGTGGAACGGCAAGGTTTCGATCTGCTCCAGTAATTGGATGTTCGCCTGGCTTAGTCGCACCATGGTTTACCCTTGAATAGCCCCAGACTCCGATACATTGTAATTTTGGTGCAAGCTAACTTGTTGACAGTGCACTTATGAATGGCTGTTCATAGTTTCAGCCACGGTTCCGGAGACAACGATGACAGTAGCAACTTCCAAGCCCTCCCGACGGGGCTTTTTTATAGGCGCTGCAGCGGCCGGTGCGGCCAGCGCTGCTCTGATGTCCTTGCGCTCTGCTCCACAGGAGGCTGTGGCCGAAGTTGCCCTGAAACCACCGCCTGAAAAAGGTGGTGGATACAGCCTCTCGGAACACGTCAGAAGCTACTACAAGACCGCCCGCGTCTAGGCCGTTGCGCCACGCGGAGGCACTTCCTTTCCCATCACATCCCACGGAGAGCTTTGCATGCTGCTCACGAAGAAACGCGCGCAACCCGCCACGGTTGCAAACGATACGCCGTCATTTCGGTTCGCGCAGAGCCTGTCGCGCGGGCTGTCCAACGCACTGCCCACGGTCGACCGACGCGCCTTCCTGCGCCGCTCCGGCTTGGGGGTGGGTGTCGGGTTGGCGGCATCGCAACTCAGCCTGGTGAAGAAGGCCCAGGCGGCCCCCGCCGGGTCGCGCGACGGCAGCGGCAAGATCGAAGTCAAGCGCACCATTTGCACCCACTGTTCGGTGGGATGCGCGGTTGACGCGGTGGTCGAAAACGGGGTCTGGGTGCGCCAGGAACCGGTCTTTGATTCGCCCATCAACCTGGGCGCGCACTGTGCCAAGGGTGCAGCGCTGCGCGAGCACGGTCACGGTGAGTACCGGTTGCGCTACCCGATGAAACTGGTCAATGGCAAGTATGAGCGCATCAGCTGGGATACAGCGCTTACTGAAATTACTGCCAAATTGCAGGAACTCAAGAAAGCCAGCGGCCCCGATTCCATTTACTGGATTGGATCGAGCAAGCACAACAACGAGCAGGCTTACCTGCTGCGCAAATTCGTCAGCTTCTGGGGCAGCAACAACTGCGACCACCAGGCCCGTATCTGCCACTCCACGACTGTCGCCGGTGTGGCCAATACGTGGGGTTATGGTGCGATGACCAATTCGTACAACGACATGCAAAACAGCAAGTGCGCCATGTACATTGGTTCCAATGCGGCCGAAGCGCACCCGGTGAGCATGCTGCACATGCTGCACGCCAAGGAAACTGGCTGCAAGATGATCGTGGTGGACCCGCGTTTCACCCGCACCGCGGCCAAGGCCGACGAATTCGTGCGGCTGCGTTCGGGCTCCGACATTCCTTTCCTGTTTGGTGTGCTCTACCACGTATTCAAGAACAACTGGGAAGACAAGCAGTACATCAATGACCGCGTCTTTGGCATGGACAAGGTGAAGGAAGAAGTGCTCGCAAAGTGGACACCCGACAAGGTGGAAGAGGCCTGTGGTGTCAAGGAAGAGCAGGTCTTCAAGGTCGCCAAGATGATGAGCGACAACCGCCCCAGCACGCTGGTGTGGTGCATGGGGCAAACCCAGCACACCATTGGCAATGCGATGGTGCGCGCATCATGCATCCTGCAGCTCGCGCTGGGCAATATCGGCAAGTCCGGTGGTGGTACTAATATCTTCCGTGGTCACGACAATGTGCAGGGTGCTACCGATGTCGGCCCCAACCCGGATTCGCTGCCGGGTTATTACGGCATTGTCGAAGGCTCCTGGAAGCACTTTGCCAAGGTCTGGGACGTGGACTTCGAGTGGATCAAAAAGCAGTTCTCAAGCCCCGCCATGATGAGCAAGCCCGGCATCACGGTGTCGCGTTGGATCGATGGGGTGCTGGAGAAGAACGAACTGATCGACCAGGATTCGAACCTGCGCGGCGTGTTCTATTGGGGCCATTCGCCCAACTCGCAGACGCGTGGTCTGGAGATGAAGCGCGCCATGGACAAACTCGATTTGCTGGTGGTGGTGGATCCCTATCCATCAGCGACTGCGGCCATGGCAGCCATGCCCGGCAAAGCCGAAGATCTCAACCCCAACCGTGCGGTCTATCTGTTGCCAGCGGCCACACAGTTTGAAACCAGTGGCTCGTGCACGGCATCCAACCGCTCTTTGCAATGGCGCGAAAAAGTGATCGAGCCGCTGTGGGAGAGTCGCAGCGACCACATGATCATGCAGCAGTTTGCCGACAAGCTGGGCTTTGGCAAAGAGTTGTCCAAGAACTACAAGATGCAGAAGGTCAAGGGCATGGACGAGCCGGTGCCCGAAGACATCCTGCGGGAAATCAACAAGGGTGTCTGGACTATTGGCTATACCGGTCAGAGCCCGGAACGCCTGAAGGCGCACATGCGCAACATGCATGCCTTCGATGTCAAAACACTCAAGTGCAAGGGCTCGGTGGTGGACAAGGAAACCGGCTACGACATGGCTGGCGACTACTTTGGATTGCCATGGCCTTGTTTCGGCACCGCCGAACTCAAACATCCGGGCTCCCCCAATTTGTATGACACCTCCAAGCACGTGATGGACGGTGGCGGCAACTTCCGCGCTAATTTCGGTGTGGAGCGCGAGGGCAAAAGCCTGCTGGCAGAGGACGGTTCCCACTCGGTGGGCGCAGATATAACCACCGGTTACCCGGAGTTCGATCACATTTTGCTGAAGAAACTGGGCTGGTGGAGCGACTTGACCGACGCCGAGAAGGCAGCTGCCGAGGGCAAGAACTGGAAGACCGATTTGTCGGGCGGCATCCAGCGGGTGGTGATGAAGGTGCACGGCTGTCATCCGTTTGGCAACGCCAAGGCGCGGGCCGTGGTGTGGAATTTTCCAGACCCCATTCCGCAGCACCGCGAACCCCTTTACGGCATTCGCCCCGACCTGGTGGCCAAGTACCCCACGCACGATGACAAGAAAGCTTTCTGGCGCTTGCCCACGTTGTACAAGTCCATTCAGCAGAAAAATATAGAAGACAAGGTCCACGAGAAGTTCCCCTTCATCATGACCTCGGGCCGGCTGGTCGAGTATGAGGGGGGTGGCGAAGAGACGCGTTCCAACCCCTGGCTGGCCGAGCTGCAGCAGGAGATGTTCATCGAGATCAATCCCAAGGTGGCCACTGCCAAGGGCATTCGCAATGGCGAGCGGGCCTGGGTCAGTACACCCACCGGCGCGCGCCTGAACGTGCAGGCGCTGGTGACCGAGCGCGTGGGTCCCGACACCGTGTTCATGCCGTTCCACTTTTCAGGGCGCTGGCAGGGTGCCGACATGCTGGCCTACTACCCCGAAGGTGCCCACCCGCTGGTGCGGGGCGAGGCTATCAATACGTCGACCACTTATGGGTATGACAGCGTCACCATGATGCAAGAGACCAAGACCACGGTCTGTAACGTAGAGAGGGCTTGAGCATGGCAAGAATGAAGTTTGTGTGTGATTCCGAGCGCTGCATTGAGTGCAATGGCTGTGTCACCGCCTGCAAGAATGAGAACGAGGTGCCATGGGGCGTGAACAGGCGCCGCGTGGTCACCCTGAACGATGGTGTACCGGGTGAGAAATCCATTTCTGTGGCGTGCATGCATTGCAGCGATGCACCCTGCATGGCGGTGTGTCCGGTCAACTGCTTCTACCGCACCGACGAGGGCGTGGTGCTGCACGACAAGGATGTCTGCATCGGCTGCGGCTACTGCTCTTACGCCTGCCCGTTTGGTGCGCCGCAGTTTCCCTCGCAGGGTACCTTTGGCGTGCGCGGCAAGATGGACAAGTGCACCTTCTGCGCGGGTGGTCCCGAAGCCAACGGCAGCGAAGCCGAATTCGAGAAATATGGCCGCAACCGCCTGGCCGAGGGCAAGTTGCCGGCTTGCGCCGAAATGTGTTCCACCAAGGCGTTACTCGCCGGTGACGGCGATGTGGTGGCCGACATCTTCCGCACTCGTGTGGTGCAGCGTGGCAAGGGTGCCGAGGTCTGGGGCTGGGGTACGGCCTACGCGTCGCAGAAAGCCGGCTCCAATCCCGAGAAGGGAGCCAAGCCATGACCCGCCTTGCCCTTCTGATGGCCCTGTGTGTCACGTTAAGTGCGTGCGGAGAAAGTCCGCAGAATCTTGCCGGTAGCCGGTTTGATTCGGCCTCGCACTCAGGCTCTGCCGTCGGTCCCGCATACACCGTGCCGGGTTGGAAAGCGGGCGACAAAACGAGTTGGGAGCAGCAACTCAAGGCCCGACAGTTGAATGGTCAGAACGACTATTCCAGAATAAAGTAGGGGCCAGCCATGCGCACCCTGTTGATAGCACTGTGGTTGGGCGCAGCCCTCACCAACGTCGCCGTGGCGCAGACGCCCGCTGCGCCCGGCGCGGTGCAGAGCGCCAATATCATGGACATCCAACCCGAGGCCAGCACACAGCCCGGCTACGCTCAGCAAAACAACGCTGAGCGCGCAAAAGTGCAGCCTGGCAACAACGCGCCCATGTGGCGCCAGGTGGGCAGCGGAACGGAGGGAACCAGCAGTTTGCCAAAGTCTCAGGCGCCCGAAGCGGGCGTGCTGATTCAGCCTTTCGTGCAGTACCCCGGGTCGCGCCTCACCAACGCGGGCGAGGCCTGGTGCCAGGTGCGCAACCACTGGCTGATTCCTTATGGTGGCTCACTGCTGCTGATCGTGCTGGGTGCCATTGCCATTTTTTACTGGCGCATCGGTAGCTTCAAATTGCACGAACCCCGCACCGGACGGCTGATTCAGCGCTTCACACCGTTTGAACGCTCTGCCCACATGTTCAACGCGGCGGCTTTTACCGTGTTGGCAATTTCAGGCTTGGTCATGGCGTTCGGCAAGTTTTTCCTGTTGCCCGTCATGGGGACAACGCTCTTTGGCTGGTTGGCTTACATCCTGAAGAACGCACACAATTTTGCTGGCCCGCTGTTTGCTGTGTCGCTGGTGATCGTGATCGTGACCTTTGTGCGCGACAACCTGCCAGCCAAGGGCGATCTGAACTGGCTGCTCAAGGGCGGCGGTATGTTTTCAGAGCATGAAGTGAAGTCGGGCCGGTTCAACGCCGGTGAGAAAGTGGTGTTCTGGATTGGCGTATTTGCGCTGGGGCTTGTGGTGGTGGCTTCGGGTCTTGTGATGAACCAAGTGCTGCCGGGCATTGATTACAGCCGCAGCACAATGCAGATTGCCCACATGGTGCATGCTGCATCCAACATCCTGATGCTGGTGGTGTTTATGGGACATATCTACCTGGGCACCCTGGGAACCGAAGGTGCCCTGGAGGGTATGAAAACCGGCTATGTGGATGAAACCTGGGCCAAGGAACACCACGAATTGTGGTACGACGAAGTGAAAGGGCGAGCATGAAAGCGATTGTTGTCGGGCTCCTGGCCCTGGTGGTGGCGAGTTCTGTGGTGGCGAAGTTGCCAGCCCCGAGTGATGAGGCCAAAGCGAAAGCGGCCGAGGCGGCTGCGAAGACCGCGCACACCGGAAAGATGGACGCCTATCTGCTGTGCAAGGCGCAGGACAAGGTGGCCGCGCGGACCAGCAAGGCCGCGGCCAAGCCGGCCGCGAAAGATGCCGCGCCCCTGCCGCTCTGTGTTGACCCGGGGCCATTTGTCTACACACCTGCGCCGCCAGCCAGCGCAACTGCAGCGGCCGCTTCGGCTCCCGCCGCTGCAGCGGTGGCAGCCGCACCTGCCAGCAAACCGCAGGACAAGAAACCCTGACCATGCCTCCCATAACGTCCATGCGCCGCCCCTTTATGACGCATGCCCAAGTGGGCATGACGCGTGACGTCACGGTAGTCAATGAGTGGGGCGAGGAAGTCACCAGCACCATTCCGTGTGAACGGGCGCTCACGATTTATGTGGACAAGCGGGAACTGGTTACGCTGATGACGCTTGGCGGCCATGCCGAGCTACTGGTATTGGGCTACCTGCGCAACCAACGGCTGGTGCAGTCGCTCGACGAGATTGAATCCATCACCGTGGATTGGGAAGTGGGTGCCGCGGCGGTCAAGACCCGCCATGGGATTACGCACATCGAAGAGCGCACGGCCACGCGGGTGGTCACTACCGGATGTGGGCAAGGCAGCGTCTTTGGTCATCTCATGGATGAAGTGGATCGCATTGCCCTGGCGCCGGCCCAGATCTCGCAGGGCGAACTCTACGGCTTGGTCAACGCCATCCGATTGCAAGACAGCATCTACAAGCTGGCTGGCTCGGTGCATGGTTGTGCGCTGTTTCGTGGCGACACCATGCTGGTATTCGTTGAAGACGTTGGTCGCCACAACGCCATCGACACAATTGCCGGGTGGATGTGGATGCAGTGTGTGCATGGGTCTGACAAGGTGTTCTACACCACCGGGCGGCTCACCAGCGAGATGGTGATCAAGTCGGCACAAATGGGTGTGCCGATTGCGGTGTCGCGCAGCGGTATCACGGAAATGGGGCTTGAGGTGGCCAACAAGGTGGGTCTGTGTGCCATCGGCCGCGCGACCAATAAACGCTTTCTTTGCTACAGCGCGCCCGAGCGTTTGGTGCTGCAGCCCGAATTGGCCGGCGCACGTTTGCGGGCCGTGGCCTGAATGGTGTGCCTGGCTCCCGCGACAGCATCGTTCGCCTGGGCAAGCTCAAAGGGCGACAGCCGCACACGGTATCGCTGGCCGAAGTCCATGCACTGATCGGTGCTCGGCCACCTGACGGCTACCCGCGTGATGTGTTGATCGAATACCTGCACGTCCTCAACGACCATTACCACTGCCTTTTTGAACGTCACCTCGTGGCGCTCGCCCACGCCATGCGTGTCCCGATGGCCGAAGTGTTCGAGGTGGCAAGCTTCTACCACCACTTTGATGTGCGCAAGGACGGTGATGATGCTCCGCTGCTGACCGTGCGGGTGTGTGATGGGCTCAGCTGCACGATCGCAGGAGCCGGGCCTTTGTTGGCCGATTTGCCAGCGGTGCTGGGCGCGGATGTTCGCGTGGTGTCGGTGCCCTGCGTGGGACGTTGCGAGCAGGCTCCGGTGGCGGTGGTCCATCAATGCCCGGTTCCAAACGCCACCCCTGAGGCCGTTTTTCATGTGGCAAAAGTGGCTCTCCCGCAGAACCAGCAAGCGCAAGCAGCTATCAATAGTATAGCGGTCAGTAGCACCGTATACACCGATTTCGCGGGGTATCGCGCCCAGGGCGGCTACGCCTTGCTGCAATCATTGGCACAGGGGCAGCGCGACCCTGAGTCGGTGCTGCAAGCCATGGAGCAGTCGGGCTTGCGCGGGCTTGGCGGCGCCGGATTTCCTGCCGGGCGCAAGTGGCGCATTGTCCGAGGGCAAAGAACTCCAAGATTTTTGGCGGCCAATCTCGACGAGGGCGAACCCGGCACCTTCAAGGATCGCACCTACCTGGAGCGCGACCCGCACCGCTTTCTGGAAGGCATGCTGGTGGCGGCGCAGGTGGTGGGTGTGGAGACGTGTTACATCTACCTGCGCGACGAGTACCACGACTGCCGCGCGTTGCTTCAGGCCGAGATTGCAAAGCTGCAGGCAGATCCACCCTGCTCGTTGCCAACCATCGCGCTGCGCAGGGGTGCGGGCGCCTATGTGTGCGGTGAAGAATCGGCCTTGATCGAAAGCATCGAAGGCAAGCGCGGTATGCCACGCATGCGACCTCCCTACATCGCCGAAGTGGGGTTGTTTGGCCAACCGACGCTGGAGCACAACTTCGAGACCCTCTACTGGGTGCGTGACATTGTCGAAAAAGGCGCAGGCTGGTTCAGTGGGCAAGGCCGCAACGGCCGCACCGGCTTGCGCTCTTTCAGCGTGAGCGGCAGAGTACGCCAGCCTGGTGTGAAACTGGCACCGGCCGGCATCACGCTGCGAGCCTTGATTGAAGAATTTTGTGGTGGCATGCAGGACGGCCACGCCCTGTATGCCTATCTGCCCGGCGGCGCCTCGGGTGGCATATTGCCCGCCAGCCTCGCCGATGTGCCGCTGGACTTTGACACCCTGCAGCCTTATGGAGCGTTCATCGGCTCTGCCGCCGTGGTAGTGCTGAGCCAGCAGGATCGGGCGCGCGATGCGGCCCTGAACGCGATGCGTTTTTTCGCGCATGAGAGTTGCGGTCAGTGCACGCCGTGCCGGGTTGGCACCACCAAAGCTGCGCATTTGATGCAAGCCCCGGTGTGGGATGCGGCCACTTTGAAAGACCTCAGTACTGTGTTGGTGGATGCGTCCATCTGCGGCCTGGGGCAGGCCGCGCCCAACCCGCTGCTGTGCGTGCTGAAGTACTTCCCCCACGAGGTGGATGGGAGCACGATGGTATGACTGACGCCGCGTCGATCATCCGTTTCACCCTTAACGGGCAGCCCATTGTTGCGAAAGCGGGCGAGTCGATTCTGCAGGCCGCCCAGCGCCACGGCACCGAGATACCGCACCTGTGCTTCAAGGAGGGCTTGCGCGCCGATGGCAATTGCCGCGCCTGTGTGGTGGAAATTGTCGGTGAGCGAACCTTGGCACCCAGTTGCTGCCGTACGCCCACCCCCGGCATGCAAGTGCAGTCCACAAGCGAGCGCGCCGTCAAAAGCCAAAACATGGTCCTGGAACTGCTGCTGTCCGACTTGCCCGACGCCGGCTACAAATGGAATGACGAAAAAGAAAAGCCAAAACCGCTCACACACCCACACCCATCTGGCACAGCGGTAGCGCGGGGTGCGCCGGGTGACGATTTGTGCTCGCACCATGAGGAACCCGGCGCACCCCGTGATGCCGTTGGGCCAGAAGCGAGTGTCACTGAGGCAACAGGACAACACGGAGAACTGTCGCATTGGGCGACTCATGCGGGCGTAACCGTGCGACCTGCCTTGAAGAGCCTGTGCCGCGAACAGCCGCCCCCCGATCTGTCCCACCCCGCCATCACGGTGAAACTGGACGCCTGCATTCAATGCACCCGGTGCGTTCGCGCCTGCCGTGAAGAGCAGGTCAATGGCGTCATTGGTTTGGCATTTCGCGGTTCACAAACCAGCATCGTGTTTGATATGCAGGACCCGATGGGCGCCAGCAGTTGTGTGGCGTGCGGCGAGTGCGTGCAAGCCTGCCCCACCGGGGCGCTCATGCCCCTTACCCAGTTGGGGTCACAGGTGGTCGACAAAAAGGTGGACTCGGTCTGCCCCTTCTGTGGCGTGGGCTGCCTGCTGACCTACAACGTGCGCGGCAACCGGATCGTCAGCGTGGACGGGCGCGACGGGCCGGCCAACCACGGACGGCTGTGCGTGAAAGGACGCTTTGGCTTTGACTACGTGCATAGTCCGCAGCGTCTGACCGTGCCACTGATTCGCAAGGCGGGCGTGGGCAAAGACCCCCAGGCGCTCGACGGACTCAACCGTGACACGGCGGACTGGTCTGCCGTGTTTCGCGAGGCATCATGGGACGAGGCGCTGGATCTGGCGGCCGGCAAACTCAAGCACTTGCGCGATACCCACGGCACCAAGTCCCTGGCTGGCTTTGGCTCAGCGAAAGGCAGCAACGAAGAGGCATACCTGTTCCAAAAACTGGTGCGCACCGGCTTTGGCTCCAACAACGTGGACCACTGCACCCGCCTGTGCCACGCCAGCAGTGTGGCCGCCCTGCTCGAGGGGGTGGGATCTGGGGCGGTAAGTAACCAGGTGAATGATGTAGCGCATTCGGACCTGATCTTTGTGATTGGCTCCAACCCCACGTCCAACCACCCGGTCGCGGCCACCTGGATGAAGAATGCCGCACAGCGCGGTGCGAAGATTGTGCTGGCTGATCCGCGCATTACCGATATCGGAAAACATGCTTGGCGCACGCTGCAGTTCCATGCCGATTCCGATGTGGCCATGCTCAACGCCATGATCCACACCATCATTGAAGAAGGCCTTGCAGACCAGGCGTTTATTGCGCAACGCGCTAGCAATTTTGAAGCGCTGAAGGCAACCGTGCAGGCGTATAGCCCGGAGGCGGTGGCACCTATTTGTGGCATTGACGCAAGTACATTGCGCGAAGTGGCACGCGCCTACGCCACCGCAGGTGCAGCCATGATTTTGTGGGGCATGGGGGTGAGCCAGCATGTGCACGGCACCGACAATGCACGCTGCCTGATCGCCCTGGCCACGGTGGCGGGGCAACTGGGAAAGCCCGGCTCCGGACTGCACCCCTTGCGCGGCCAGAACAATGTGCAGGGTGCGTCGGATGCGGGTTTGATTCCGATGATGTTTCCCAACTACCAGCGCGTGACCAACAAGGCAGCGCATGCCTGGTTTGAAGATTTTTGGCAGACCCCACTGGATGATCAGCCCGGCTATACGGTGGTGGAGATTTTGCGCAAGGCGCTTGCACCCGACGACGACCCGCACAAAGTGCGCGGCATGTACATCATGGGCGAGAACCCGGCCATGAGCGACCCGGACCTGAACCACGCCCGCCACGCGCTGGCCAGTCTGGAGCATCTGGTGGTGCAGGACATCTTCATGACCGAAACGGCCTGGTTGGCCGATGTGGTTCTGCCCGCCACGGCCTGGCCGGAAAAAACCGGTACGGTCAGCAACACCGACCGCATGCTGCAGCTCGGCCTGCAGGCCATTGACCCACCCGGTGACGCCAAGCCTGATTTGTGGATCATCCAGCAATTAGCCCAGCGTATTGGCCCCCATGCGCCGTTAGCTGGCGCTCACGTCGGGGCTCCGCCGCTTCGCGGGTCGCTGCCCCCCAAGGGGGCCGTCCCCGCCCTCGCGGAGGCTCGTCAGAGTCTCCGCGACACGGGGCGGCCCGGCGGCGGGGTAGGCCTTTCCTGGAGCTACAACGGTGAACATTCTGGCGTGGCTGCGGTATACGAAGAAATGCGCCAGGCCATGCACGGGGCCATTGCGGGCATCACTTGGGAGCGGCTCCAGCGCGAAGGCAGCGTCACCTATCCTTGCCTCGGCGCGGACGATCCGGGCACGCCCACCTTGTTTGGTGAGCGTTTTGCCACCGACGATGGACGGGTGCATCTGGTGCCTGCCGACACCATTGCCGCAGCGGAGCGCCCGGATGGGGACTATCCCTTTGTGCTGATCACGGGCCGGCAGCTCGAACATTGGCACACGGGCAGCATGACGCGCCGTGCTGCAGTGCTCGATGCGCTGGAGCCAAGCGCTACCGCGTCGTTGTGCAGCGCGGACCTGTCGGCTTTAGGGCTGGCACCCGGCGAAGTCGTGACGATTCGCTCGCGACGAGGGCAGGTGGTACTACAGGTGCGGCTGGACGATGGCACGCCGCCCGGGGCTGTGTTCATTCCGTTTGCTTTTCATGAGGCAGCGGCCAACCTGTTGACCCATGCGGCGCTGGACCCGGTGGGCAAGATTCCCGAGTTCAAATACTGCGCTGTAGCCATCACCCGTGGCGGCGCGCTGAACGCCGCGCCGGGCTACCACAAGTCCGACACCGTGGTTTGAAGCGTTGATTTGCCTTTTGCGCTAAGGTAGGGGGATGACTATTTCCTTCTGGCGCCTGGGTTGGCGCACTTTATTGCGTGATTTGCGTTCGGGGGACTTGCGCCTACTGATGGTGGCAGTTACTCTGGCGGTGGCGGCGTTGACGGCGGTCAGCTTTTTTGCCGACCGGCTCAAAGGCGGTCTGCAGCGTGACGCGCGGCAATTGCTCGGAGGGGACGCCGTGGTCTCCAGCGACAACCCAACGCCCGCCGCCTTTGTGGAAAAGGCCCGAGCCCTGGGCCTGAACACGGTGGGAACACTTTCCTTTCCCACTATGGCGCGTGCCAGCGATGCACAAGGGGGTGCCGCCAAGTTGGTGGGGCTCAAGGTGGTGGAGCCTGGTTACCCTTTGCGCGGGTCGTTGCGCATTGCCACTGTGCCAAATGCGCCAGACGCCGCTACCCGCGAGATTCCGGGTCCGGGGCAGGCCTGGGTGGATGCACCGCTGCTGGAGTCGCTGGCTTTGAGCGTGGGGGATGTGCTGCTGCTGGGCGATACCCAACTGCGTATTGCTGCGGTGATTACCATCGAGCCCGATCGGGGGGCGGGGTTCATGAATTTTGCGCCACGCGTGATGATCAACGCAGTGGACGTGGCAGCTACCAAACTGATCCAGCCCGCCAGCCGCATCACCTACCGCACTGCGGTGGCGGGTGACGATGCTGCGGTTAAAAATTTTGTGGCCTGGGCCGACGCCCAGGTGAAGCCGGGCGCCGCCCCGGCTGACAGTGCAGCGGCAGCACGCGGCGTGCGGGTGGAGTCTCTGCAGGGTGGTCGCCCCGAGATGAGTCAGACGCTGGACCGTGCCGAGAAGTTTCTGAGCCTGATTGCGCTGCTTGCGGCCTTGTTGAGCGCAGTGGCAGTGGCTCTGGCTGCGCGTGCCTTTGCCGCCAGCCACCTGGATGACTGCGCCATGCTGCGCGTGCTGGGCCTGTCACAGCGCACCATTGCCAGCGCCTACACCTTTGAGTTTGCGCTGGTGGGTCTGTTTGCCAGCCTGGCGGGAGCCGCGGTCGGCTATGGCGTACAGAGCCTGTTTGTGATGATGCTCGCCGGGCTGGTAGATGCATCGTTGCCAGCGGCCACGGTATGGCCGCTGTTGTTGGGGTTGGGCATGGGGTCGACCTTGTTGCTGGCCTTTGGCTTGCCACCGGTGCTGCAACTTGCGCAAGTGCCACCACTGCGGGTGATTCGCCGTGAGGTGGGCAATCTCAAGCCTGCTTCCATTGGCGTGCTGGCTGTTGGCGTGGCGGGTTTTGCAGCCCTGCTGCTTGCCGCCAGCAGCGACCTCAAGTTGGGACTGATTGCCGTGGGCGGTTTTGCCGGAGCGGTCCTGCTGTTTGCTGCGTTGAGCTGGCTGGCCGTGCGGTTTTTGCGGCTGGCGGTGAACGAGGCTACAGCACCACGCTGGCTGGTGCTCGCTACGCGGCAGATGTCGGCACGGCCTGCCTACACCGTGGTGCAGGTGAGTGCGCTGGCGGTCGGGCTGCTGGCGTTGGTGCTGCTGGTGCTGCTGCGCACCGATCTGATCAACAGCTGGCGCAAGGCCACGCCACCGGACGCTCCGAACCGCTTTGTCATCAACATCATGCCCGACCAGGCGCAGGCCTTTCGGCAGCGGCTGACAGACGCAGGGGTTGCCAAGTTCGACTGGTACCCCATGATCCGCGGGCGGCTCGTGGCCATCAATGGCCGTGCTACCTCGCCCGACGACTTTACCGAGGACCGTGCCAAACGCCTGGTGGACCGGGAGTTCAATGTGTCCTACAGCACAGAGCTACCCCAGCGCAATGAGGTGGTGGCGGGGCGCTGGCAGGCGCATGAAGCCAACGCCATCAGCATGGAAGAGGGCATCGCCAAGACGCTGAACCTCAAGCTCGGCGACAGTCTGCGCTTCGATATCGGAGGCATGCAGTCCGAGGCCACAATTACCTCGTTGCGCAAAGTGGACTGGGGCTCGATGCGCGCCAATTTCTTTGTGATGTACCCGGTGGGTGAACTGGTCGACTTGCCCATGACTTTCATGAGTGCCTACAAGGCGCCCGCTACGGCAGGTTTTGACAATGCACTGGTGCGGCAGTTTCCCAATGTCACCAATGTGGACATGACGTCCACCATTGCCCAGGTGCAGCGGGTGCTGGACCAGGTGATTGGGGCGGTGGAGTTTCTGTTTATCTTCACCCTGGCTGCCGGCTTGGTGGTGCTGTTTGCTGCGGTAACGGCCACCCGAGAGGAACGTGCGCGCGAGTTTGCCATCATGCGGGCGGTGGGTGCGCGTGGCAGTCTGCTTCGGCAGGTGCAGCGCGCCGAATTGGCCGGTGTGGGACTGTTGGCGGGGTTTCTGGCGTCGGTGGTAGCAGCACTGGTGGGGTGGGCATTGGCGCGCTATGTATTTGAGTTCGAGTGGACCGTCGCACTGTGGGTGCCCCTGGTGGGCGCTGCCGCCGGCGCGGTGCTGGCCCTGGCGGCCGGGTGGTGGGGTTTGCGTGATGTGTTGCGCCGCCCGGTAGTGGAGACCCTGCGCCGCGCCGCTTCCTGATTCCGTTTCGAAATCATCCCTGTCGTTGTTACTTCTCCTTGTCGTGCCAGAGCACTGCCTGCGGCTTCGGCCTAGACAGAGATGATTGGGAAACGGAATGAGAACTTTCTGGCCTTAGTGGCCACGCATGGGCTGCAGTAGCACCATCAGGGCGCCAGCGCCGCCCTGCGCCGGCGTGGCCTGTACATAGGCCAGTATCTCGGACTTTTGCACCAGCCAGCGCTGTACCTTGCCTTTGAGTACCGGCGTTTTGCCCGGAGAGCCCAGCCCTTTGCCATGCACCACGCGCACACAGCGAATGCCCTGCTGGTGGGCTGTGCGGATAAACCGCACCAGCGCTTCGCGCGCTTCGTCGGTGCGCAATCCGTGCAGGTCGATCTGACGTTGCACCGCCCATTCGCCCCGGCGCAGTTTGGTGGTGACATCCACCCCGATGCCGGGCCGTCGGAAACTGAGGTGGTCGTCGGTGTCAAGCATGCGGTCGATATCGACGACATCGCTGATGGCCTCCTGCAATGCGGCCGCATCGTCACGTGCCTGCTGCTTTGCTACGGGTGCGGGCGGTGCGGGCAGCAGGTGTGCCCTGCGTTCGTGCACCAGTGGCTGAACGGCACCGACGGCGGTGCGAAACAGATTGTGCTGCACCCGGCGTGCCTTTTCTGCCTGGAGCCGCCGCTGGGCGGCAACCGTCTGCGCCAACGCGCGCGCGGCGAGTTCTTTCTTGACCTCCTTGAGGCCCGCCAATGACGTGACACGCAGCGGCTTGCCTGTCATACAAGCCCCGTCTCCGCCATGGAGAGTGCCTGACCGGGCGCCACGATGATGTGGTCGAGCACACGAACGTCCACCAAGGCCAGCGCGCTCTTGAGCGTTTGCGTCAACATCTCATCAGCGCGGCTGGGCTGTACCGTGCCACTGGGGTGGTTGTGTGCGAGCACCACAGCGGCTGCGCAGTGGTGCAGGGCGCGCACGACCACTTCGCGTGGATAGACGCTGGTTTGCGTCAGTGTCCCTTGAAACATTTCCTCCATCGCCAGGAGCCTGTTTTGGGCATCCAGAAACAGCACGGCAAACACCTCATGCTGCTTGTTCGCCAGATAGAGTTGCATGTAATGCTTCACTGCGTTGGGGTCGGCAAACACCTCGCGCTCCTGCAGCTTCTGCGCCATGGCACGGCGGGCCAGCTCCAGCACGGCCACAATCTCGGCGCGCTTGGCCGGGCCCAGTCCTTTGACACGTTTGAGGTCATCCGCTGTGGCACCCAAAAGCCCGGATATGCCTCCAAAACCACCCGAGCCCCCGTCTGCATTGCGTGAGGCGCTATCAATTTTGAGTTGAAGTAACTCTTCCGACATTTGCAGCACGCCCTTGCCTTGAATGCCGGTACGTAGCAATATCGCGAGCAATTCGATATCACTGAGCGCACCGGGGCCGCGGGAGAGCAGCTTCTCGCGCGGGCGTGCCTCGGCGGGGATGTCTTTGATAGGCATGGGAATGAGTTCGGGCAGAGACAGGTTCTGGGCTTTGGAATCAAGGTCAGTTTATCGGGACTTCGATGCTCAACAATTCCCCAGGGACTCTTGCTCACTGACGACAGATTTTTGCAAAACTCAGCGTCTACCCGTGGATTCAAGGCGCGCCTTGCATTGGTAATCCGGATTGGCTCCAATGCTGCGTTTATTGCCGTCCAGGTCGTCGGTCTGGATTTCTGGAGCCGAGCCAAATCGGAAGACGCGACTGAACAACTGGCCGCGTGACAGCGGTCATTCTAGTAGGCTCAGCTCCAAGCAATCAACGACCGCTTGTGAGTAGTCAAAGCTGCATCTCGGACTTCGCGTGATGACCAATACCGCAAGCTGGCGAATCCTCTCCATAGCCGTCGTTCGCTTTCGATTTGATGACGTCGTCATTGTCTGGCTCGGGACAACTCGATTAACGTGAGGCGCTGGTGTCAGGCTCACGCGGACATTTCTGCCGGGAGCACCAAAGTACGTGATTTATGCTGAGTACCGATCCAACCACGCCAACATTTCCTCGGGGTGCTGGCCGTAGTAGTTGTAGCCGTCAAAGCGGTTCAACTTACCCTCGATCCACAGCATTTTCTTCTCCGTGGGGGTGTTGTCCACAATGTGTTGCAAATCCTCAGGGCTGGTCAGTACATCCTCCCGCACTTGTGAGTACAGCACAGGCACACGCAGCTGGCTCAAGTGCGCATAGGGGGACATGTCGTTAAGTCCAAAGCCGGTGAGCTGCTGGATGGCCTGATCCACGGTGTCAACCTCCACGTCACCGCCGTACATGGCTATGATTTTTTCTGCCATGTACTTCATGTGGATCGGCTGCACCGCTACCAGGGCTTTGACGCGGCCAAACAGCTCGGGCTGCAGCGCCATGGCGCGAATGCTGGCGTTGGCGCCCATGCAATGGCTGACCAAGGCTACGTCTTGAGTGGCGATATCGGGGCGCTGAGCAACGTAGCGCATGGCACCGGCAGCGTCTTGCCATTCGTGGTGACCGATGCTGGCAAAGCCACTTGGGGATGCGTCGCTAGCGCCGTGGTTGCGCAGGTCATATGTCAGCACGTTGTAGCCGGCATCGACCAAATGCTTAGCGGTGTTCAAAAATTCCACATGCACTGGCACCAGTTGGGCCACTTCGCCTTCGGGCACAAAGCCGTACTTGGAGCAGTACAGCGGGTGATTCATCACAGCCAGTTTTGTTCCGCCGCTGGGTATGAACCAAGCACTCAAACGCAATCCGTCGAGAGATTCAAAGTTCACTGCCTCGAACGTCATGCCATAGTTGGCAGGTGTTTTGGGCATGGCTGTGCGGTGTGGACGGGTAAAGAGTGCGGCCAAATTCTGGGCCACGCTGGATGCAGGTGTCGATGTGTGGGTTGTTGTCATGATGAAGCCTTTCAAAACAGGTTTCAGTAGAAAACCTATGAGGTTGAATAAGCCGCCAAGTCTATGAAGATCGCTTTCAAAGGCCTTGCCTAAAACGGCCTCGATCATGCCTAATACCGTCAAAATATTAATTTAAATTGAATTTGAAGAATAATTCATGTCCAATACCGCCATAGTGACGAAGTTTGATAATGCCCCGCTAATCGCACTGGCACACGCCATATTGCAGCATGTGCCTCACATCGCGCGGGGGCTTGGGCCCTTACCCGCGCCTGTGGGGGTGCAGACCACGCACTGCCCGCAGGTTTTCATGTTCCACCAAACCTGCGCCCAAGTTCGTCAACCCGCGCTATACAAGCCGGGACTGATCCTCATACTCTCTGGGCACAAATACATCAGCCTAGGCGCGCAAACCTTTGATTACGACAGTACACAAGGCCTGCTTTTGACCGCTGCTTACCCCGTGCTATGCACGGCGCAAGCCAGCGCAAAAGCGCCATTGCTGGGGCTATACATCGCATTGGCGCGCCCCCAAGTGGCCCAATTGCTGCGGCAGATTCAGAGCCTGCGGGAAGTGGCTTTTGTGGCTTCTCCGCAGGTAGGTCCGCCTGCAGCACCATCTTTAGCCGGGTCAATTGCCACGCCCGCCAGTGCGACCCCAGATCCAGACAACGCAGGACGCGACGCGCACGTGGGCATTACGCCATTTGCCATCACACCGTTGGTGCAGCAAGCGGTGGCGCATCTACTGGCTGCGTTGGCTGACCCCATCGCTGCTGCCTTGTTTGGGCCGGAGCGCAGCAAAGCGCTGCTCTACACACTCTTGTAGCAAGCACCTTTTCACAGCGCGGTGCAGCGCTGGTTGGAGCACGATGGCAGCTACGCCCAATTCCTCAAAGCGATAGACTACATACAAAGCCATTTGGCAGCGCCACTCAGTGTGAAGGGCATTGCTGTGCAGGCGGGCTTGAGCGAGTCGTCTCTCAACCGCTCCTTCAAACGCTTCGCGCAAGACACACCACTGCAATACGTGAAGAAGCTGCGCCTAAATCAGGCCCGCGCCCAACTGCAGCAAACCAACGGCAGCGTGCAAGGCGTAGCCTATGACGTGGGGTACGAGAGCGTCTCCCAATTCAGTCGGGACTACAAGCGCTACTTCGGCGCTAATCCAAAGGACGCCCGCAAAACATAGCGCCGACATAAGGCGGCGTTTCTGCACCGTTCGCTGCCGCAGTTCCGCTCGATAGAGCAAGCGAAGAAGCAATCCGCTGCTCTACCAACTTGGTACTTATGACACATGCGCATTCTTTATGCGCTGGAATGTCTGTTTCTCGAAATCACCAGGTGCCGGAATGGCACGAAGGAGTCCGCGACCAAAGTCGGCTCTCGGACTGGGTAGCTGTGAAATGCCGAAACCAGCCACAATACTTTCGCAATAAAGTAACACTGAGTTGCGTCAGTGTCCCTTGAAACATTTCCTCCATCGCCAGCAGGCGGTTTTGCACGTCCAGAAAGACCACCGCAAACACTTCATGGGGGCGTGCCGCCAGATGCAACTGGAGGTAGCCTTTGATGGTTCTGGGGTTATCCAGCACGGTGCGGTTGCGCAATTGCTGTGCCATGGCGCGACGTGCCAGTTCGAGCACCGCCATCAACTCTGCGCGCTTGGCAGGTCCCAGGCCTTTGACGCGCTGCAGGTCTTTGGCCGTTGCGTTCAGCAGCCCGGCAAAACCGCCAAACCCAGGATTGGTCGGCCCAGTACGCATTTGCAACAGCTCGTCGGCCATTTGCAGCACCCCTTTGCCCTGAATGCCGGTGCGCAGCAAGATCGCCAGCAGCTCCGCATCGCTGAGCGCATTGGCACCTTGCGCAAGCAATTTCTCGCGCGGGCGGGCGCTGGCAGGAAGATCTTTCAGGGGCATAAGGCAGCAACGCGAACCAGCGGCACCAAGTTTCTACAATAGCTCCCAGTTTATCGGGACTTCTATGACCACACATCTCTCACGCGTCCAACCGGACTCGTTTCTCACGCTGCACTACCGTCTGGCCGGGCCAGCGGGCAACGTTATCAACACCTTCGAAGGCCAACCGGCTACGTTGACACTGGGAACCGGCGAACTTTCCCCTGCGGTGGAACAGTGCCTGCTGGGGCTGGAGGAGGGTGCGCACCAGACTTTCGAGTTGCCCGCAGGGGCGGCGTTTGGCGAACGCAACCCGGCCATGCAGCAGTGGCTGGCGCGCAAGGTGCTTGACGAGATGGGTGACGCCAACGAGACCTACCAGGTGGGCGATGCGGTGCATTTCCCCACTCCCGACGGCACAGGCAAGTTTGCCGGGGTGGTGCTGCAAATGGGTGAGGATGGCGCCATGCTGTTCGACTTCAACCATCCGCTGGCAGGCGTTGCCGTGACGTTTGAAGCACAGGTGATCGGCGTTTTATGACACAGGAAATTTTGCTGGCCGAACCCCGTGGTTTTTGCGCTGGGGTGGATCGGGCCATTGAGATCGTGGAGCGCGCCCTGCAAAAGTTTGGCGCGCCCATCTATGTGCGCCATGAAATCGTGCACAACACCTACGTGGTGAACGACCTCAAAGCCAAGGGTGCTATCTTTATTGAAGCGCTTGACGCAGTACCGGCGGGCGCTACACTGGTTTTCTCTGCCCATGGAGTGCCCAAGTCGGTGGAACTGGAAGCGCAGCAGCGTGGGTTTCGGGTGTTTGATGCCACCTGCCCGCTGGTGACCAAGGTGCATGTGGAGGTGGCCAAGCTGCACAAGGAAGGTTATGAATTCATCATGATCGGCCACAAGGGGCACCCGGAGGTGGAGGGAACGATGGGGCAACTGCAAAGTGGTATCCATCTGGTGGAGGATGTAGCAGACGTGGCACGGCTGTGCCCTTCGCAGAGCGAGAAGCTCGCCGTTGTCACCCAGACCACGCTGAGCATGGACGACGCTGCCGAGATTGCCGCGGCCGTGAAGGCGCGTTTCCCGATGGTGCGCGAGCCCAAGCAGCAGGACATCTGCTACGCCACCCAGAATCGCCAGGATGCCGTCAAGATGCTCAGTCCTCAGGTCGACCTGGTCATCGTGGTGGGCAGCCCGACCAGTTCCAACAGCAACCGGTTGCGCGAAGTGGCGCACAAACTCGGCACCGAGAGTTATATGGTCGACAGTGCCGACGAACTGCAGTCGCACTGGTTTGAGGGCCGCCAACGGGTGGGCCTGACAGCCGGCGCATCCGCACCCGAGGTGCTGGTGCAAGCCGTGATAGATCGCATCCGTGCTTTCGGTGCCGTTTCGGTGCGGCGAGTCGAGGGTATTGCGGAGACAGTGAAATTTCCGTTGCCCAAGGGCCTCAAACTTGGAGCTGCTGAGCAGGACTGACAACTAGGAATGTTCATTGATTGGACAAACGCTATTGAATTGATAGCTGCTTACGCAATAAAATAGGGCGCTAGAGCCACTTTTGTTTCATGCCCTGGAGATACTTCCCGGGGCTTCACACCACATAATTTTCTCGCCATGCTAGACATTTCGCTGCTTCGCAAAGACCTTCCCTCGGCAGTTGCCCGCCTGGCCACACGCAAGTCGCCACAGACGTTCCTGAATGTGGAGGCGTTCAGCGCGCTGGAGTCTGAGCGCAAAACCATTCAAATACGTACCGAGGAGTTGCAGGCCAAGCGCAATACCGTCTCCAGGCAGATTGGCATGCTCAAAGGCAAGGGCCAGCACGCCGAAGCCGACGCCGCGATGGCCGAGGTGGGTGGCCTCAAGACCGAACTCGAAGCCTCCGCCGCCCGTCTGGAGGTGATCCAGTCCGAGATGGAAAAAATGTTGCTGGCAGTACCCAACCTGCCACACGACAGCGTGCCCGTCGGCGCGGACGAGCACGGCAATGTGGTGGTTCGCAGCTGGGGCTCGACACGCGCTTTTGACTTTCCCATCAAAGACCATGTGGATCTGGGCGAACCGCTTGGCCTGGACTTTGCCATGGGTGTGAAACTCACCGGGGCACGTTTCACCGTGATGAAGGGGTCGGTGGCGCGTTTGCACCGGGCATTGGCGCAATTCATGGTGGATGTGCAGACCACCGAGCACGGCTACACCGAGTGCTACACCCCCTACATCGTCAACGGTGACACGCTGCGCGGTACCGGCCAATTGCCCAAATTTGAGGGCGATCTGTTCGCTGCCAAAAAGGGTGGACAGGAAGGCGAAGAGCAGCCCGACAACACCGCGCTGTACCTGATCCCCACCAGCGAGGTGCCGCTGACCAATTTTGTGCGCGACGAGGTTCTGTCGGAAAGCGAATTACCGATCAAACTCACCGCCCACACGCCCTGTTTTCGCTCGGAGGCCGGCAGCGCCGGGCGTGATACCCGCGGCCTGATTCGTCAGCACCAGTTCGACAAGGTAGAGATGGTGCAAATCGTGCACCCCGAGAAGAGCTATGAAGCCCTGGAGGAGATGACGCGCCACGCAGAGGCCATTTTGCAAAAGCTTGGCCTGCCCTACCGCGTGATGAGCCTGTGTACCGGTGATATGGGTTTTGGCGCTTCCAAGACCTACGATCTGGAAGTGTGGCTACCGGCGCAGAACACGTTTCGCGAAATCAGCTCGGTGTCCAACTGCGAAGCATTCCAGGCGCGCCGTTTGCAAGCGCGTTTCAAGAACGCACAAGGCAAAAACGAACTGGTGCACACCCTCAACGGCTCCGGTTTGGCAGTCGGGCGTACTTTGGTGGCGGTGCTGGAGAACTACCAGAACGCCGACGGCTCGATTACCGTGCCCGAAGTGCTGCGCCCCTACATGGGCGGCTTGGCCGTTCTCAAGGCCTGATAGAATTCGCGCTTCGTTTCGACCGATGCGAACAGTTTAGGAGCGGTGGCAGAGTGGTCGAATGTACTTGACTCGAAATCAAGCGTACCGCAAGGTGCCGTGGGTTCGAATCCCACCCGCTCCGCCAGTAGACACGCCGCCTAGTGCTATGAAATTGATAGTCTAGGCGGCTTTTCTTTTGGGTGTGTTGGGGATTTCTTGACCAATCTTCCCAATCGCTATCGACCGCTACTCTGTGGCAAGGTGGCTGTGCCGCTTGGTTGACCGTGCGTCCAAGGTGGGCCAGCAGCGTCTGATCATTCAGATTGGCTCTGTTAACGTTAAGTAGTGGTCTTGTGTCAACCCATTGCTTCATAAGGCGTTATATGTATAGCATCTTCTGTGGATAACACCCGTTGATGCTCCCCCTTGAAACCGACCGATCTACATCGTTTCCTTGATGACTTGCGTGGCATGTCGGCTGACGAATGCCTTGAAGTCAAGACTGTCCTGCGTCTGCGCGAGGGGCAGGTTGAAAGCTCGCTGGTCATGCGCGAGGCGGAAAAAGCCATCAAGGCGTGTCCTCATTGCGGCTGCTCGAGTGTTGCCAAGGCGGGGAGCAAGGATGGCCGCCAGCGATTCAAATGCAAGTCCAAGGACTGTTCCAAGAGCTTCAAGCACTGACGGGCACGCCCATGGCTCGGCTTCGCAAGGCGGAGAAGCACATCGAAAATGGCGCATGCATGGTGGCAGGCTTGAGCGTCAGAAAGACTGCGAGAAGTTTGCAGGTGTCTGCGCCCACTGCCTTTCGTTGGCGTCATCGCTTCCTGATGGCTCAGAAGGATGTCCAACCCGTCCAACTCTCAGGCGTGGTGGAGGTCGATGAGACCTACTTCCTCGAATCGTTCAAGGGCCAGCGGTAAGGCATTCCGCGCCCCTCCAAGACGCGTGGCACGCCAGCCAAGAAGGTTGGCCTGTCCATGGAGCAAATCCCCGTGCTGGTGGCTCGCGACCGCTCAAGCTCGGCGACCATGACGGTTGTGCTGCCATCGCGCAAGGCCAAGGTCATCGGAGACCGGCTGTTGCCGGTGCTGTCCACCGACTCGCTGCTGTGTTCGGATGGGGCATCTGCTTATCGCATCATCGCCAAGACCAAAGGCATCGAAGTCAAGAGCAAGCCCATCGCCTTCATCGAAGTCAAGCAGATCGGCCAGAGCGACGGGGCCGAGCGCCAACTTTTCGAATACGCCTTCCATATCGGCGTTCCCATGGCGATACTGACCGACGGCCAAGAATGGAACTTCTTCCTGCCAGGAGAGCAGGGCGACTACGGCGAGCGGCGTGTCTACAAGCTCGACATCGTGGAGCGGGACGTGGGCGAGTGCGTGGAGCGGTTGGAGCGATACCTGCTGCATTCCGCCGTGGCGTCCGGCGCGGCGATACAGGCCGCCCAAGAAGACTACCGAAACGTCTCCAAGGACCGTCAGATGCTCGCGGCCTTGCCCAAGGCGTGGTCCCAAATCATCGCCGACGAAGACGAGATGCTTTTGGAGATCGTCGCCGATCGCGTGGAGAGTCTGTGTGGATTCAAGCCCGCGCCTGATATGGTGGCCGGGTTCTTGAAGAAAACCATGCTTGGGCACCCCGAACCGACTGCCCTGAGTCGTGCGAGCCAGCCAACCGCAAGGGCGCCAACGCCGCCTATGGCCACGAAGCAGTCTCAGTTGGAGCCCACGACGCACCCTCAAAACCTCCTGAAATCACCCGCTCCACCCCGCGTGGCTGAAATGCCCCAGCGGATGGGCTTCTCGCTGAACGGACAGTTCCATCCAGGACGAAACGCAATCGACACGCTCAAACAGGTCTTCAATCTTCTCATCCAAAGGGACGCGACCTTCGCAGAGCGGTTTGCAGGATTGCCCAAGCATGGCAGGACGAGGCGGTATCTGGCCCGGGCGGCGGACGATCTCTACTACGAACGGCCTGATCTGGTCGGCGAGTATTCCGAAAAACTGGATTCAGGGTGGTGGATGAGCACCAACCACAGCAAGCACACGATCGGAACGATCATCGCCATGGCGTGCGATGTCGCCCAGTTGGCGTATGGGCGAGACCTCGTTGCCCATCTTGGAGAGTGATGTGGAAATGGGTTCATAAAAGCAAATTGCCCGATTTTTGAGCACCACTACTTAACGTTAACAGAGCCTTCAGATTTGCGGAACGTATCAAAATCGATACACTAGGCCATGGAGAAGAAATCACCCCAAACCTTAGGTGCGCGGTTTTTCATGACGGATGCCGGCGGTGAGCCGGTTCGTGAGTGGCTGAAGGATCTCCCCGTCGTTGACCGTAAGTCCATCGGTGAAGACATCAAGACCGTTCAATTCGGGTGGCCCTTAGGCATGCCCTTGGTCGCTCATTTAGATACTGGCATTTGGGAAGTCCGCACGCGGTTGAGTACACGCATCGCCCGGGTGTTGTTTGTACTCGATGGAGGCACGATGGTGCTCCTCCACGGATTCATCAAGAAGGAGCAGAAGACTCCCAAACCGGAATTGGACTTGGCCAAAGAGCGGCTCAAACTTTTGAAGAGGCAAAAATGAAAAAGCAAAATATTGGAAGCGATTTCGATGACTTCCTCGCTGAGGAGGGCATGCTCGAAGAAGTAACCGCGGTGGCGGTAAAGCGGGTGATTGCCTGGCAAATCGAGCAGGAGATGACGGCTCAAAAGTTGACCAAGACCGCGATGGCGAAGAAGATGCGAACCAGCCGCGCCTCCCTCAACCGCTTGCTCGATGAGAACGACACCAGTCTGACTTTGACTACTTTGGCCGGTGCGGCGGCCGCACTTGGCCGTCGTATCAAACTGGAGCTAGCGCCTGCCTGAGTTCCAGCAGGCGACTTGTAGGACCTCAGCAACGCCAGGAAAAGCGCATAAGGTTCCCTGCAATGGGCTTGCAATTCCCTGTTAGTGCATCAAAAGTTCCCTGTTGATTTTCCGTGCGAACTTCGATGAACTGCTTCAAACCCGCGCCGATACTGGAAATACTTGGGGTTGGCACGCGCCAGGCCAGCTAGAAATCCAAAAAATCCCTGTTAATTTCCCTGTTAACGGGAATTTTCACCAGAGACGGGTTAGGCGCAGACTACGCCCACCGCAAGATAGTCAATAAACATGCGCCCTTCGGGGCGTTTTGTTTTTCTACCCATCAATTTACCCACCATCGAGTTCGTTGCTGGAGAAGTGGCTCTGCGTGTACCGAAGGGCGTGGTGTGTCTGCTTTCCGCATTGCGGGCGCACGGCCTCGGGACCCAGGCACCGTTTGAAGTCTGGCTTGCCATCGATAATCGTGCATCCATTCCACGGCCTGACCAACCCAAAATTCGTCCTTTGTGGCGATTGGGCTTGGGCAGCAATAGGCCACTGCTCGGTGCTGTGCTGCTGACCTTTGCGCTGCAAATGGCGACCATCTATGTCCCGGTACTGCATCCCATTTTCAAGACCCAAGCGTTGTCAGCCGTAGAACTGCTGATTTGCCTGGCCGCTGCCGCCTGCGTTGGGGCTGCAGTGGAAATTGAAAAGGCCCTGCGGCGCAGGCGGCTCGTTACAAGATCCGGCGGCCGCGAATTATCCGCAGCAGCACGAAGACAACAGCGACCACCAGACGAATGTGAATCAAGCCACCAATCGATCCGATCAAGCAGATAGTGCGGTTGGTGCGACAGCACACCGACAGGGACGCCACGCCCTGTTCTTCATACACGTTTTTCCCTTGGGGCAAAGTGACGTGTGTGTCCCATTTTGAGTGAAGAGTAGACGCCGGACACAAACAAGAGAGACTGTCCCGAGTCTTGCTTTAGCCCTTCAAATTCAGAACAGCAGGGGCGTTGGTTGCGCAGAGTGTTGGCTGCAAAAGGACGCGACTGCGCCCGTTATTCATCGCATTGGTTCGCCCGCGATAACCCGCCCATTCAGTGGATAAGCCGGATCGGTATACCCCGGGGTGGATGGATGCCCGGGACATACGAAACTGTCTACCAGTTGCTCATCTTCTGCCGTCACCGCGTAGTCCAGTGCTGGCACGTAGTCTTCCCACTGGCTGAGCGTTCGCGGCCCGGCAATGACGGAGCTGACCACAGGGTTTGCCAACACCCACGCCGTTGCAAACTGCGCCAGAGTGACGCCCCGCGCTTCTGCGTGACGCGCCAGCTGCTGTGCAATGACAAGTGATTCCTGGCGAAATTCGGTCTCCACCATGCGTCGGTCGGCACGGCCGGCCCGCGTGGAAGGATCGGGCTGCTGCCCGGGTTGGTACTTGCCCGTCAGCACGCCACGCGCGATCGGGCTATACGGGGCCACACCAATGCCGTAATACTGGCAGGCCGGCAACACTTCGACTTCCGGCATGCGGTTGAGCAGGTTGTAGTAGGGCTGGCATACCACGGGTTGAGGCATGCCAAGTTGACCCGCCAGACGTACCGTTTCGGCGATACGCCAGCCTCGGAAATTGGACAACCCCCAATAGCGTATCTTTCCTGCGCGCAACAGGGCGTCCAGTGCACGCAAGGGCTCCTCCAGATCCATGCCGTTTTCGTCACGGTGCAGGTAAAGAATGTCTACAAAGTCGGTCTGCAGTCGTTTGAGGCTGGCGTCAACTTCGCGCATCATCCAGCTGCGCGAGAAGTGGCCTTCGTTCACGCGATCCGACATCTTGTTGCCCAGCTTTGTCGCAAGCACCCAGTCGTGGCGTGCTCCTTGGATCAGTTCACCGACCATGGTTTCTGATGCGCCCTTGGTGTACACATCCGCTGTGTCGATGAAGTTCACACCTCGGGCGTGTGCATCGGCCACGATGGTGCGCGCTTCGTCCGGCGACGTCCGGTCGCCAAACATCATGGTGCCCAGGCACAGGGCAGAAACTTTGAGATTGCTTTTTCCAAGGGATCGATAGTGCATGGACATCGTGGTTCTATGTTGCTGGAATCGTCGGCCAGCCAAAAAAAAGCCCCGTGATCGGGGCATCTGGCGGAAGCTGTGAGATTCGAACTCACGGAGGACTCACATCCTCGCCGGTTTTCAAGACCGGTGCCTTAAACCGCTCGGCCAAGCTTCCAGAGCTAGAATTGTAAGGGTTTATCCTCCCGAATCCATGACGAAGTCCCAGACTCCCAGTTTTCTCGAATGCCATCCGGACTACGCGGCGACCGCCGCACTTGATGCATTGCGTGCCGCAGAGTACGCAAGGCTGGACGCGCAGCAGCAAATCTATCTGGACTACACCGGGGGCGGGCTGTATGCGGCATCGCAAGTGCAGGAGCACGCCCGGATGCTGGGTGACCATGTGCTTGGGAATCCGCACTCGGCCAGTCCCAGCTCGATGGAAATGACCCGCCGCGTGGAACAGGCGCGTGCCGCGGTGCTGGCGTATTTTCATGGCGCCGGGACCTATACCGCCATCTTTACCCTCAATGCGTCGGGTGCACTCAAGCTCGTGGGTGAGTCGTACCCCTTTGCCCCGCAGAGTAACTTTCTGCTCACCACGGACAACCACAACTCGGTCAATGGCATTCGCGAGTTTGCCTTGGCCAAGGGCTCGCAAGTGACCTACGCACCTTTGACGCGACCCGAGCTGCGCATCGACCAGCCGGCCATGGAGGAACTGCTGACACGGACCGATCCGACGTCGGCCAATTTGCTGGCGTTTCCGGCGCAATCGAATTTTTCTGGTGTCAAGCATCCACTGGAACTGGTGGCTCAGGCGCAGGCAAAAGGTTGGCATGTTCTACTGGACGCGGCCGCCTTTGTGCCAACCAACAGGCTGGACCTGCGCACAGTGACCCCAGACTTCGTGGTGATGTCGTTTTACAAAATGTTTGGTTACCCTACAGGCGTGGGCTGCCTGCTGGTGAAGAATGAAACGCTGGCCGCTCTGAAGCGCCCCTGGTTTGGTGGTGGCACCGTCAACTTTGCGACGGTAAAGGGACGCATGCATGTGCTGTCCAAAGGGGAGGCCGGCTTTGAAGATGGCACATTGAACTACCTTGGCATTCCCGCGGTCGAAATCGGTCTGCGCTATTTGCAGAAAGTCGGGATTGACACTGTCCAGAAGCGTGTGCACTGCCTTACCGATTGGTTGCTCACACAGTTGCTCGCACTGAAGCACAGTAATGGCCGCCCCATGGTGCGCCTGTATGGGCCTGCCACCATGCACATGCGTGGTGGCACGGTAACGATGAATCTTTACGATCCCAATGCCCATCTGGTGGATTACCGGCGTGTCGAGGAACTGGCCGGCGCGGCTGGCATCTCGCTGCGCACCGGGTGTTTCTGCAATCCCGGCGCGGGTGAAACTGCCGAAGACCTGAGCGAAGAGGACATGCGGATCGGTTTGCAGGACGTGGGCGGCGAGATCAACCTGGTGCGGTTTTCGCAGGCGATGCAGAGCCGGGGCGGAAAAAGTGCGGGGGCTATCCGCGTCTCAACTGGCATAGCCAGCAATCTGGCCGACATCGAGCAGTTTCTTTCGTTTGTCAGCGGGTTTCGGGATCAGACGGCGCTGGCCATTGGTTCTGTCTCGTTTGATATCGAGTCATGTAGAGTGGTTCGCGACGGTGGGTGATTGTGGTTCGCTGCGCAGCATGCCACGCGATTCGATGAACGCAATCACCTCCATCAGCCCGGTCTGTGTCTTCAGGTTGGTCATGGCATAGGGTTTGAGCCCTTTGGGGGTGGTGCGCATCCGGATGGTATCGGCCTCCATGATGGCCAGGTCTGCGCCCACGTGGGGTGCGAGGTCGGTCTTGTTGATGACGAACAGGTCGCTTTTAGTGATGCCTGGCCCGCCTTTGCGTGGAATCTTTTCGCCGGCCGCGACGTCGATCACGTAAATGGTGAGGTCGGACAATTCCGGGCTGAAAGTGGCCGCCAGGTTGTCTCCGCCACTTTCCACAAAAACGATGTCGGCGTCGGGAAACTGCGCCAGCATGCGATCGATGGCATCGAGGTTGATGGAGCAGTCTTCCCGGATGGCGGTGTGCGGGCAGCCGCCGGTTTCCACGCCCATGATGCGCTCGGCGGGCAATGCCCCGCTCAAGGTCAGCAGGCGCTGGTCTTCCTTGGTGTAGATGTCGTTGGTGATGGCGACCAGATCGTAGCGGTCGCGCATCGCCTTGCACAGCATCTCGAGCAAGGTGGTCTTGCCAGAGCCGACTGGGCCGCCGATGCCTACCCGCAAGGGTGGGAGGTGCTTGGTGCGGTGGGGTATGTGGTGCAAAGGGTTCATGGTGTTCTGCTATCAAAAGTGGAGCTTCTTACGCAATACTGGTATGCGCTAGGAGCGGAAAAGTCTTGAATACTGCACCTCGTGCTGGCTGCTCAGAATAGCCAGCATGGGGGCAAAGGCCTGGCGGGAATCGTCAGTGACGTCCAGCGCGTGGTCGACGGCGGCGGGAATCTCCGCAGTCAGCCGGGACAGGATGCGCTGCCCGGCACTTTGGCCCAGGGGAACGGACTTGATGGCCGCCTGCACCATATTCTCGGCCCAGCCGAAAGCAAACGCCAGCAGACACGTGCGCACCGGCGCCTGCGTGGCGCTGGCCGCCAGTGCAAAGGCGACAGGGTAGGTGGGTTTCTGCACGGCCAGATTGGCAATTTGGTCGGGCGTGGCAGTGGTGTGGTTGCGCAGCCAGTCCAGCAGGCTCTTGCCCATCTGTTCCGTCTGCGCACGCAGCTCGCTGCTCTCGCGGGTTTGCAACACCCAGCTGTTCAATGTGGCGATGCGAGGGTTGTCGCCGTCGCGCCAGGCCGGTATCGCCTGCGCCACAGCGGGCAGATCGGAACGCGAGAGGCTCAAATGCAATTGATCGATCAGCCAGCCAGATGCTTCACTTTCTGTAGCGGCTCGCGCACTGTCCACGGCCGCTTCCAGGCATTCTGAGTATGAAAATCCACCGATGGGCAAGGCCGGTGAGGCCAGCCACATCAATTGCATCAGGCTGCTATCGAGCACGGCGGATATGGCCTAGTGGTTGTGGTCACAACCCGGACCGTGTACGTGGGGTGCAGTGGGGGCTGCGGCGATAGGAATAGATGCAAGCTTGGACTTGGCTGGGGGATGCGGGTGTCCGTGGTCATGGTCACTGTGGTCGTGGTCGACATGGCTGTGACCATGGCCGCTGGTTGCGTGGCCACCCGTGGCATACGCACCGTTCTCAGGTTCAAACGGTTCATCCACCGCGTTGACGTTCAGGTGCATCGCGCGCAGCATGTCGGCCAGCACATGGTCGGGTTCGATTTTCAAGTGGTCGGGCTTGAGTTCTATCGGAACGTGCCGGTTGCCCAGGTGGTAGGCGGCGCGAATCAGATCGTAGGGGGCTCCGTGCGCGCTGCAGTAGGTGATTTTTAACACCGATTGTGGTGCCGCCACCACGGTGATGACCGATCCGTCCTCGGCAACCAGCACGTCACCCCCGCGCACGACGCTGCCGCGCGGCAGGAAAACGCCCAGGTGGCGACCACCAGAATCGGTTGCGTCGAACCGGCTTTTCTGGCGCACCTCCCAGTCGAGCTCGACGCTGCTGGCGCGTTTGAGCAGCGCTGGCGCCAGGCCGTTGCCCTGGGGAAGAAGTTTGGATACCTGGATCATCAGAACAGGAAGTAACGTTGTGTCATCGGCAGGCTCACCGCAGGCTCACAGGTCAGCAACTGGCCATCGGCGCGCACACTGTAGGTTTGCGCATCAATCTCCATGGTAGGCAGGTAGCTGTTGTGGACCATGTGCTGCTTGCGGATGGAGCGAATGTTTTTGACCGCACTGACATGCTTTGCCAGACCAAAGCGACCCTGGATGCCGGCATTCAAGCCAGCCTGCGACACAAAGGTGATTGATCCTTTGGCCAGCGCGCCACCAAACGCGCCAAACATCGGGCGGTAGTGCACCGGCTGTGGTGTCGGGATGGAGGCGTTGGGGTCACCCATGGCGGCCAGGGCAATGAACCCGCCCTTGAGCACCAAAGCAGGCTTGACGCCAAAGAACGCCGGTTTCCACACCACCAGGTCGGCCCATTTGCCCACCTCGATGGAGCCCACTTCGTGGCTGATGCCGTGGGCAATCGCCGGGTTGATGGTGTATTTGGCTATGTAGCGTTTGGCGCGAAAGTTGTCGTTGCGTGCACTGTCCTCCGGCAACGTGCCACGCTGCGCCTTCATCTTGTGCGCCGTCTGCCAGGTACGGATGATGACTTCTCCCACACGGCCCATGGCCTGGCTGTCACTGCTCATCATGGAAATCGCCCCCATGTCGTGCAGCATGTCTTCAGCGGCGATGGTTTCCTTGCGGATGCGGCTCTCGGCGAAGGCCAGGTCCTCCGCAATGCCGGCATCCAGATGGTGGCAGACCATCAGCATGTCGACATGTTCGTCGAGCGTGTTGACGGTGTAAGGCATGGTCGGGTTGGTGGAGCTCGGCAGGAAGTTCGCTTGCCCCACCACCTTCAGAATGTCCGGTGCATGGCCGCCGCCAGCACCTTCGGTGTGGAAAGCGCACAAGCCGCGTCCCTTGGTCGCTGCAATGGTGTTCTCGACAAAGCCCGATTCATTGAGCGTGTCGGAGTGGATGGCTACCTGCACGTCGGTCTCCTCGGCAACGTCCAGGCAGTTGCTGATGGCCGCTGGCGTAGTGCCCCAGTCTTCGTGCAGCTTCAAGCCGATGGCACCAGCGTTGACCTGTTCGTGCAACGCGGCGGGCAGTGAGGCATTGCCCTTGCCGAGGAAGCCCAGGTTCATGGGAAAAGCATCGGCGGCCTGCAGCATGCGCTCCATGTTCCAGGGGCCAGGCGTGCAAGTGGTGGCAAAAGTGCCGGTGGCAGGGCCTGTGCCGCCACCCATCATGGTGGTCACGCCACTGGCCAATGCTTCCTCAATCTGTTGCGGGCAGATGAAGTGGATGTGGCAGTCTATGCCACCGGCGGTGACGATGTTGCCCTCGCAACTGATGACTTCGGTGCCCGGGCCGATGATGATGTCAACTCCAGGCTGCGTGTCAGGATTGCCAGCCTTGCCGATGGCCACGATGCGCCCGCCCTTCAGACCAATATCGGCCTTGACGATGCCCCAGTGGTCCAGAATGAGTGCGTTGGTCATCACGCAGTCGACAGCACCTTCTGCATTGGTGCGTTGGCTTTGTGCCATGCCATCGCGAATGGTCTTACCACCCCCAAATTTCACCTCTTCGCCATAAGCACCTGCCGCTAGCGTGTAGTCTCTCTCCACCTCAATCAGGAGACCGGTGTCGGCCAGACGAACCCGATCACCCTCGGTGGGACCAAATATTTCCGCGTAGGCGCGCCGTCCAATCGTTGCCATGTCTACAGTACCCCTTGGGTGAGGCCACGAAAGCCATAAATGATGCGATCGCCAGCAATGTCCACCAACTCCACCGTTCGCTGCTGCCCCGGCTCAAACCGGACCGCTGAACCGGAGGCGATGTTCAGACGCATGCCCCGTGCAAGCGCACGGTCAAAGCCCAGCGCACCATTGGTTTCTGCAAAGTGGTAGTGCGAGCCCACCTGTATCGGCCGATCAGATGTGTTTTGCACCACCAAAGTGGCCGTACGTCGCCCCACATTGAGCAGATGGTCTGCGCCGTCAGTAATAAGTTCGCCAGGAATCATAGTTATCTCAAAAGGGTTGGGACGGAGCGAAGTGCCTGCAACCAGGAACACCGTGGAACCGGCTATGCCGGGCCACCGGTGTTGCCCCCTGCAAGGGGGAAAGCGAAGCGATACGAAGTTCGCGTAGCCGGGGGGTGTTCATAGTATCGGCTGATGCACGGTCACCAACTTGGTGCCGTCTGGGAAGGTGGCCTCTACCTGGATGTCGGGAATCATCTCGGCAATGCCTTCCATCACGTCGGCACGGGTCAATATGGTGCGGCCCTCGCTCATGAGTTGCGCCACGGTTTTGCCATCACGCGCGCCTTCCATTACCGCAGCACTGATGAGCGCCACGGCCTCCGGGTAGTTGAGCTTCAGGCCGCGGGCTTTGCGGCGTTCGGCCAATAGGGCTGCGGTGAAGATCAGCAGCTTGTCCTTCTCTCGAGATGTGAGTTCCATAGTGGTGCGCTGGCAGGTTGTCTTTACAGGTTCTGGGGTTAACGGACTTGTTTGCCGACTTGCGTAAGCAAACCCCGTGCCCTAACCGGATATTCTGCCTGCTCCGGCGTGATGTTTTTCCTGGTAAGGACATCAAATCTCGGGCAGTTTCCAGTTCCTGGGGAATTCCTGTGTATAAATTAGCCACGCAAAACAAAACTACGAGGAATACAAGTGTCAACATCCGAATCCCGTTCCACTGCAGCGCTGTGGGCCCCAGGCGTGCGTCTCATGGGCAATATCAGTTTTCCTGCCAAGGCGCTCATCATTTCGCTGGTGTTTCTGCTGCCTGTGCTGTTGCTGGGCTATTTCTTTGTTTCGGCGCAAAACGAGCAAATTGCATTCAGCACCAAGGAGCGCCTGGGTGTGACCGCTTTCAAGCATGTGATGCCGGTGTCTACCGGTTTGCTGAAAGTCCGTAACGTCACCCGTGCGTCCATCGGCGGCTTGGACGGTGCGTCCCGGTACCGGGCGGCCCAGCAGGAGATCAATGCGGCAATTCAGGATTTTGAAAAGTATGTTGCGGTGTCAGGCGATCCACTGGGCATCAAGCCGGACTTTGAGAGGCTCAAAAACGCCTGGGTCCAAGCAAGCAAGTCCGAGGCTGGCATGGACGCCGAAGGGCGCACCGTTTTTGGCCCCATCACGGCCGCTATCACCAAACTGATCGGCGCGATCGGCGACAACTCCAACCTTGCGCTCGACCCTGACATGGACAGTTACTACCTGTTCAGCGCGCTCTACGGCTTGTCCAGCACGGCGGAAAACACGGGTCAGCTCTGGGGCTGGGGCACCTATGCCCTGGCGCAACTTCAGAGCACGAAGAAGGAACTGGAGGTGAAAGACCTGATGCGCTACGCCGTATGGGCCGCAGGTTTGAAAGAGGGGCTTTCCACCGCCAAGGGTTACCTGGACAAGGTGATTGGCTATAACCCGAGCTTGAAGGCGCGGCTGGACCTGAAAGTGCTCGACGATGTGGCAGCGTTTCACGATATGGCCAAAGATGCCTCTGCGCTGCAGAAGAATGACAAGCTTGGCGCCGCAGAGTACTTCGACAAGGGGCAAACTGCCGTGCTGCGCTTGCAGTCGTTTTACGACAAAGGCTTGCCGGTTCTGGACGAGTTGCTGGCGGCGCGCATCAGTGGCTTTCAGGGCAAGCTGAAATTGTCGGGCGTCCTTGTCATGGTTGTGGTATTGATCGGTGCCTATCTGTTCTACAGCTTTTTCCTGGTGACCAGCGGCGGCCTCAACACCATCAAGCGCCATCTCGAAGAGTTGGCGCAGGGTGACCTCGCCCACCGTCCTGCGCGCCCCGCAGGCAGCGATGAAACAGCCCAGGTGATGGGATCGTTTATCACGGTGCATGGAGTTCTGGGTAAGTTTCAGCAGGCGCAGGCGGAAATGGCGCGCCAGCATGATGCAGGCGCACTCGACTACCGCATTTCCACCACCGCCTTGCCGGGCAGTTTCGCTGCGATGGCGCAGGACATCAATACGCTGGTTGAATCCCACATCATGGTCAAGATGAAAATTGTCGAAGTGGTGACGGGCTATTCGGCAGGCAAGCTCGATGTGGCCATGGACCGGCTGCCCGGCCAGAAGGCACGCATCAGCGAAGCCATGGACAAGGTGCAAAGTGCCTTGCAGGGAGCGGCCGAAGCAGCCACTTTCAACGAGCGCATCCGTCGCTCGCTGGACAGCTTGCCGGTGTGCGTGACCGTTTCCAACGCACAGGCGCAACTGGTGCACGCCACGCCTGCGGCCAAGCAATTGCTTGCCTTGCTGGGCGGCGCCGGGTTTGATGCAGACACGTTTTATGGCAACCATCTGAGCACACTGTTTCGCAATCCCAAGGATGCAGCCCGCTTCGACCACGCCATGCAGTCTGGCGAAACGGTGGACATGGAAGTCCAGGGCCGCAAGCTGCGCCTGTTGGCGCGCCCTGTCCACAACGACGCCGGCGAGCCCATTGGCCGCATTACCCAATGGCTGGACCGCACCGAAGAGATCGCGGCTGAAAACCAGATCGACGACATGGTCAATGCCGCAACCCGGGGAAATTTCAACGGCAGACTTTCGCTCGACGGCAAGACCGGCTTCTTTGCCAAAGTCTCTGGCGGCATGAACCAGCTTATGGAAACTTGCGAGCAGGGCCTGGGCGATGTGACGCAGGTGCTTTCTGCGGTCGCCAAGGGTGACCTCACCCAGCGCATTACGCGCGACTACCAGGGCCTGTTTGGACAGGTCAAAGACAGCGTCAACGCCTCGTCTGAAAATCTGACCCGCGTGATTGGTGAAGTGCGGGCCGCAGCCGACTCGCTGACCGGTGCTGCCAGCCAGGTCAGTGCCACTGCCCAGTCCCTGAGTCAGGCCGCCAGCGAGCAAGCTGCCAGCGTGGAACAAACCAGCTCGCAAATTGACTCCATGTCGGCTTCTGACCGGGTTAAATTGATTCTGGAAACGTGACAGACACCGGGAATACCGGGTTTTAGTGGGACTGGCCGGGGCTTATCGGGTTGGAAACCC
>JAIFLV010000016.1 GCA_020048895.1 Rhodoferax sp.
CAACTTAACGTTTTTTGAGGGAATTGGCGCACACAAAGTGTCGAAAAAGCTAGTGTTCATGCGGGTTTGCGGGGTTTTGCAGGGCCGACTACAAATCAAAGCGTCCCAGTAGCAAACAAAGGCTTCTCGATGGATTCTGCTCGGCAATCACCTATTGCGGATCGCCATCGTATTCGCGAACGCGTCTGACGATCTGTAAACCTCCAGTGGAAGTTGCATCACCCACCGCATCACGTACCCGATGCTATCTTTCCCGATAGAAGTGCGCTGACAAAAATCGGCATTCGCTCAATAAATGGGCGCATGAAGGACAACCGAGCAATCAAAGACGATTCAATTTGGCCAGGAAAGCAGGAGGAATGTGTGTCACCTTGCGGTCCTCACGGGTGATGAATACGATGCCAATCTTGCCCAGCGCGACATCACGGTGCGTCTCTTTGTCTGACATCCGAAACTGCAAGTCAAAACCGTATTTGTTGGAGTCGGTGGCGGCCATTTCAATGCGCATGGTCTCACCATGAAATCCCTCCGACTTGTACTGTGCAACGATGTCGCCCACCACAATATTGGCGCCTTCCACCCCGGACTCGAAGTAGCCCAGAGACTTGAAGAACTGTACACGCGCTTCGGACACCAGGGTCAATAGTTGGGCATTGTCCAAATGCCCACCCTGATTGACATGGCTGATATAGATCTGCACGTCGCACGCAAAGGGGTAACGTGCAGCGGGGGAGAACTGAATGCGTGGCATGAGGCTCCCTAGCGAATGAAACGATAATAACAGCGCAGCAGCACAGACGACATCCTCAAGGGAGCGTTGCGGATGGGCAAAGGTACCCACGCGGGAGTATTCAGGGCAAAACCTGCACACCACCGAATAACCGGTCGAAACCAGTTCGGCGTTGGATAGTTATGCCCTGTATTGGGCGGTGGTGACGAGCAATTGGTGGTCTTCATGAAGGATTTCATTTTCATCGCACAGCAATACCCTTGCTAGCGCAATAGTTCTGGCAGCGGCGATTTTCGAAGTCAACGCCAGGCTGAGCGTGCACGTTCGCGAACCTGGACACTGGCCTGCCCGCCAATGCCAGCACATCCTCCATCGACGGTGACTGTGGGCCAGATCACCTGATCGAATTGCTTGGCCAGTGCATTGGGAATGAAGCGACTGCGGGAAGCGTAAAGATGACGGTCGCCCAAGGCCGATTGCTGTGTGACATAGAACCGGTGCGGCACCATCAGGTGCAAGTGCTCCTTGGCACGGGTCATTGCAACATACAGTAGGCGCCGCTCTTCTTCGATTTCTTCATTCGACCCTGTTCCAAGGTCAGAAGGAATGCAGCCATCGACCACATTCAGCACAAACACAGAAGTCCATTCCTGCCCCTTGGCCGAATGGATGGTGGAGAGAATCACGTAGTCCTCATCACGATGTGGAACGCCGGATTGGTCACTGGTAGCTTCCGGTGGATCGAGTGTCAGTTCGTTCAAGAAACGTTCGCGGCTGGAATAGCCAGACGCCATGCGTTCCAGATTGTCCACATCCAGGCGCCGTATGGCGGCATCGTCATGGAGACGATCGAGATGCGGGTTGTACCAGCGCTTGGCCAAATCCACGTCGGCAGGCCACGCATCCTTCTGGTCACTCAAGGCCCGGTACAGCTTCGTAAAATTGTTCCATTCCGAGACGACCTTCGCAGGAACCTGGAAGCTCTCCAGTGCAGCACACGGATCGACCGCCATATCCATCGCCTCCAATAATCTCGTGGCCGTTGTCGGCCCGATACCTGGAATGAGCTGCAACACCCGAAATCCTGCCACCCGCCCTCGGGGGTTCTGCGCAAACCGCAATATGGCGAGTACATCTTTGACATGCGCGGCCTCCAGAAACTTCAGACCACCGAATTTGACAAAGGGAATCTGGCGTCGTGTGAATTCGAGCTCCAGTGCTGCACTGTGGGAAGACGTACGAAAGAGCACCGCCTGCGACTTGAGCGTGAGCCCGCCTTCCCGATATTCAAGAATCCGGTGGGCTACCCATCGGGCCTGTTCGGCTTCATCGGGAATGATGACGAGTTGGGGAGGTGTACCACCCTGCTTGTCAGTCCAAAGATTCTTGGCATGGCGCTCACTGGCCTGGGCTATCACGGCATTGGAAACATCCAGAATACTCTGGGTGGACCGGTAATTGCGCTCCAGTGTCACCCGTCGCGATGCTTGCCCGAACTGATGCGGGAAGTCCAGAATGTTGCGGACTGTCGCTCCCCTAAAGCTGTAAATGCTCTGGGCATCATCCCCTACAACCGTGACACCTTTGCCCGTTGGTTTAATCCCCAGCAGAATAGCCGCCTGCAAGCGGTTGGTGTCCTGGTACTCGTCTACCAGTACATGGTCAAAGCGTGCACCGAGATCGACGGAAAGTTCAGGGTCGTTGGCCATTTCTGACCAGAACAGCAACAGGTCGTCATAATCGACCACGTTCTGAGCCTGTTTGGCATCCACATAACAACCAAACAGGTTCTTGAGTTCTCCATCCCACTGTACGCACCAAGGAAATATCTGCTGCACCACGTGAAGCAATGGTTCCTGGCTGTTCACGACGCGGGAGTAGATGGACAGACACGTTCCTTTTTGGGGGAATCGCTTTTGCATTGATGAATACCCCAGATCATGCCGCACCATCCCCATGAGGTCTTCGGCATCGCCCCGGTCAAGAATGGTGAAGTTCTCGTTGAGACCAATGCGCCCGGCGTATTCACGCAGCAAGCGGGCAGCGATGCTGTGGAAGGTGCCTGACCAAGGTAGCGAGGGAAGTTGCCGGCTGGCGTTCTGCCCCAGTACCCGGTTGAGAACACCTCCCACCCGGCGCTCCATTTCTTGTGCCGCTCTGCGAGAGAAGGTCAGCAGCAGCATGCGCTGTGGATCTGACTGGTGCAGGATCAGATTGGCCACCCGGTAGGCCAATGTGTTGGTCTTGCCTGAACCCGCTCCGGCAATGATCAGCAAGGGGCGCGTATCTGCGCTCTCGCATCCAAAACCGTGCTCAACCGCCTGGCGCTGCTCTGCATTGAGCGCCTCGAATGGGTCGACTGCGACGACTATTGAAGAAGGCATGATGGAGGAAATGTCGGGTACCGCGGGCGCAATGAATGCTGTACATTATCACGGGGTATCCCTTTAGATCCAATGAATTTTTATACCGGGCATAGCCCGAGTGAAGATTCATTGTGGTCGTTGTTCTTGGGTTTGGCGCTCAGCTTTAGGCGAACCTGGTAGCCAATCTTCCTGTAGTACCTCATCCATTTTCCAGTGACATGCCTCCGGAAAATCGTCAAACTCAATACCAGTTTCCTTGGATGCATAGTTTCTGGCATCAAGCCAAACATCCTCAAGCCAATCTGCATCGGTTAAGCTAGGCTTCAAACTCGTTGTCTTTACAAGGCGACGAATAATCGCCCTTCGTTGTTCTTTAATGGTGGATGTCCATGAGTTGGTACGGTGATCCGCTTGAAATTCCCATTTCAAAAGATGCATAAGCAATTTTGCCATTCTGTTGGCTAACTCACGTTGTTCACTTTTCCCCACGTCGTCAATCTCCTCGGCGATATGCACCAAATCAAGTTGGTCGAAACGCTTGTTCCGAATAAGCTCCGCTTGCTCCTTGGCCCACGCAACCACATCTGTTTCATAGCTAGTGCTCATTAAGACTCCATTGAAAGATGAATATCACCTGATTAATGCACTCTAATTCTTTCGCGATAGTCGGTATCACCGCGAATGGATTCATCAAAATTCGAAATTAATATATTTGGTATTTGTTTTTCAATTTCAGACCAAATTACTTCAGCAGACGAAACTATTTTCTCCTCTTCGAGTGCTATCAACATAGCAAATGTTGATAAAACATGCTCATCGAGGTTTTGCAAACGAATCTTATCTACTGCTGGCCCATCATCTATCAGGACCAGTGCAGGGCGCCCGCCATGTCCTTCACTCTCCCGGTTATTGAAAAAATCGTGTGCGGCAAGTTCGCCAGTATTCCGGCGATGATTTCTTTTGTCCGGAGAATATTCTCCACTATCACGTCTCTTTTTCGCGGACTCCCCGACCAATGTATTTGGACGGGAAACTCTCCCGAGTTTTTCTTGCTCTTCTACCCACGCAGCCAGATGCAACGCACCTGGACCAGGCTCGGACTCATGTTCCCAAGCAAATTTTTCAGCAGCCTCAAAGTAGACCTCATCTGGAATATATACATGCAAATTGAACGCAAGCAACAAATCAAGCCGATTAATGACGGCCAACTTTATAAGTGGACCAGCATCCATAATAATTAAATCGCAATTACGCATGTAAGGGCTCTTCTTTGGTGCGGACAAATTTAAGAAATTTGTTTGCCATGGATGTGGCGGCTTTTCTTTCCAAATGAGGCAATGGAAGACCTTCTGTGGAAGTCAAGATCAATAAATCCTCAAGGCACTGCATATTAAGCAAAGACATAGCATCAGTAGCCGAAATCTTTAACGACGAATACTTCTCAAGGATTTCTCTTTCAGGAGACGCTGTATTTTCCGCAGAAACCTTCATGATGTGCTCCCGAAAAAGTTTGCTCAAACTTGACCCTACTCTGGCAGAGTAGATTTTCGCTTTGCGATGCGTTTCGTCATCCAAATGGATAGTTATATTAGGCATTTTAAATATCAAACTATTGATGTTCACTGAATCATGTGACTGTATTTTACACGTAGATATGTGATTCTACAAGTCCGTCATTGACCTTGATCTTCCAGCCACGTCCTCATACGTCACCGGCTCCGTAACGACAGCCTGCTGAAGTAGGCGATAGAACAGAAGTCCTCTGGAAACTGAAGCCCTGCGGTTGAACCGGAAGACGAATTCGTCGAGGTAATAGTCGAGTTGTCCTGGTTGCACGGCGCCATGGTGCGTTCCCAGCAGCCAACGATGCAGGAGTGCTGCAACCCTGTGCACACCAGGCATGGACTCGTGGGCTGGTATGTCGGATCCAAGGTGTACCGTCCTGCGATGCTGGTAGCCTAGCTCTTCCAGATTTCTGTAGGCGGACGATCTATCACTATGAATCAAGGATCCTTGCTGCACCGATGTCGTAATGAACGGCATCAGGCTCTCGTAGTCGCCTTCTCGAATCTGCCTGATACGGATTCGTCCAAATCCCTTTGGCTGGAGCATTTCGACTGCAATGGCAACAAGCACTTTGCTGGTATTGCTCTTTCTGCCGATCGGACTTATTGGGTTCTTGCGGTCGGAGATCGAAAGGTATGTCTCGTCGACTTCGACTTCTCCATGCAGCAAGTCTCTGCCAGGACGCACCATGGCTCGTCTGAGGCGATGCAACATAGTCCAGGCAGTCTCATAGCTTCCAAGTCCAAGAACACGTTGCAATCCCAAAGCGCTAATGCCGTGTTTTTGGTTGGTTATGTACCAAATCCCTGCGAACCAAACACGTAGTTCAGTGCGCGTCTTGTCAAATATGGTGCCGGCAGTAACTGTTGTTTGTGCTTTGCAATGAGAGCACATCAGTCGGCCGCGGGTGGATCGACATGGATTACCGGCAGATCCACATTTGGGACAGATGAATCCGTTTGGCCAACGCAGGTTGTCTAGATACAGTCTGCAAGCATCCTCAGAATGGAACCAGTCCAAGAACTGAACCCAGTTCTTCGGATAGTCGATTCCTGCCTTTGGCATCTCCTGATTTGCAGCCATTCCGCCATTCTGGCAGACTTGGAGCTAAAGGGATCCCACGTACATTATCACAGTGTTGCCACCTCTTGGTGACTACACTATTTGGAGGGCGCATGCCAATCATCACCATCAATCAGATTTCATTGCACTACGAACTTGAAGGCCATGAGACCTTGCCTGTGGTCATGCTCTGCAATTCATTGGGATCTACTCTGGAGATGTGGAAGCCGCAGATGGACATACTGCTGACCCGCTATCGGGTCCTGCGCTATGACACCCGAGGCCATGGCCAATCAGCCATTCCAGCGGGCCCCTACTCCATCGAACAACTCGGCAAAGACGCCGTGGGCTTACTGGACCATCTGGGAATCGACAAGGTCGACTTCTGTGGGCTGTCGATGGGCGGAATGACGGGAATGTGGTTGGGCATTCACCATCCAAATCGCATCCAGCACCTGGTGCTGTGCAATACGGCGGCAAAACTTGGAAGTCCGGAGGTCTGGAATACACGCCTGGCAGTGCTAGCCAAGGAGGGCATGGCAGGCTTGACGCCGGCGATTCTTGATCGTTGGTTTACGGCGGCATTCCAGCTACGTTCCCCCCATGTGACGGAGCGCATTCGTAGCATGCTGATGGCAACGGATCCTGAAGGTTATGCAGCAAACGCTTGCGCTGTTCGCGATATGGACTTGTTGCGGGACGTTGCCAGAATTGAGCTGCCCACCCTGGTGATTGCTGGGAGTCATGATGGCTCCACACCGCCGGAGCTCGGGCGTGATATCGCTGAACGCATCAAAGGCTCAAAGTTTGTCGAGCTTAACGCTGCGCATTTTTCAAACTGGGAGCAGGCAGCGGACTTTACTGCTGCGGTGATGGGATTCCTAGACTAGAGCAAATTATTGAACTGGGCTGCCACTATTTGAACTGCAACTTTGCGCCGTTCAATGGCACCGCGGTCAGACTGTTCTTTGGTGAGCCGTCGATGAGCTTATCGGTATAGGTCAGATACAAAAGTACCTGCCTCGCAGGATCCACCATCCGAACGATGCGCAGTTTCTTGAACAAGATGGATCTGTTTTCGCTAAACACCTCTTCACTCTTGGGTATCGCGACAGTCGAAGAAATCGGTCCGACCTGGCGGCAAGCAATTGATGATTCCGACTTTTCTTCTGCCAAACCCAATGCACCTGTAAATCCACCAGCCTTGGACCGGGAGACGTAGCAGGTAACGCCTGCCACCTTGGGATCATCAAAGGCTTCGACGACTATTTTGTGGTCAGGGCCAAAGAGCTTGAAAGCCGTATCGACTTCGCCGATGGGCTCAGAAAACGCGCTTGCCGCAAACAACAGTGGAGGTGTGACCGCTAGAAAGTGTTTCAGTTTCATAAACGGGTATATGGGCACGCCGCAGGCTATTGCAAGGACATCGCCTGCGCCCACCGTCGCGTCATTGCAGGTGTATTGAAGCAGGTCGTTACTTCGCCAGCGCTGTAAACCGCTCGATCAAGCAGTTGAATGTCCGCCTCATGCTGGCGTGCGACATGAGGATCTTCAAAGAAGATGACTTTTGGGCAGCGTCGATCCAATACGAGCTCGGCAATTTGTGCATCGCCTCCGAAAGGACCACTCTGGTAGCAAGTGACCCAGGGCGTCGATGCTGGCCACCCTTTGGACCACGCTATCTCGTTGAGGCGACTGCCAGTAGTTCCAGTGGCCACACGACCAGCGAATCGGTGAGCAGTAGCGTTGACGATTGCGGTTTCGACGGTCAACATCAAAATACTCCCCGCAACACAAGCACTTACGCTGTCCGGACTGCGCCATGGTCGTACCTCGAAAGGGTCGAGAAACGCAGCCACATCGGTCGCACGCACGCCCACCAGCGAAGTTTGAAGAAGATTCAAAACAAACCGAAGAAGACGCAGTCAGAAGAAAACGCAGGTTCACTCCGGCTGAATCACTGCACGTTCAACTTGGCGGCCACACCTGGAATGTATAAAGCCTCAACTTCGTAGGCACTGCGCGCACTACGTGGCTTAGTAGCGCTGAGCCGATACCCTGCCCCACTTTTGCGGGCCGAACCCACATTTGGTCTATCCAGGTAATGTTTCTTCTAGTGAAGTTGCGACCAGACCAACCAAACCATCATCGAGCTCAGCCACAGTGACCCGCCCAGAGGGAACAAAGTGCTCCTGTACCCAGCTTCGGACGTCCGTTTCAGAATGCGCCGACGGTGCGTACGGCATGAATGCTGCACGACTTTCGATGAGAATATCCGCAACCTGACCGCAGTCGCTAAGGGTTGCGGACCTCAATACGATGCTGGGTTTCACATCCGCCATTTCAGATGGCGTGCAGCGATGGAATAGGCAGTCGGTAAGTGCATCGCTTGATTTCCCAGAGTTGAGCACCGGTAGCCTTCAAAACGAAGAGCCGGATTCCTGCAGAAAAGCCTGTTCTTCTTTGGTAGACGCGCGCCCTAAGATGGCATTGCGATGAGGATAACGCCCAAAGCGTTCGATGATGTCTTTGTGGCGCAACTCAAAAGCCAATGTGCTCTCCATCCCTGGTTGCGAGAAAAGGACCACTGCCTGTCCGTGCACCAGCATTGACTCGCTGTGCATGTACGGCATATAGGCAAACCGTCGGTGCTCCAATGGCAATCTCTGGTCATCGCCACACGCAACCATTTCCTGGGCTAGTGTGAGCGCTTGAGGGTCCTGTGTAAAAGAAGCTGGTGTGCCCCGGAACATGTTTCGCGACAGTTGGTCGAGCAGCACGATTTCAGCAAGTCGCCCTTCTGGCGTAATACGCCATGTGTAAAGTTCGCCTCGGACTGCCGCAACTAGCGCGGAACCAAAACGCTCACGAATCACCCCGTCTAGCGCATCAATCTTCGCAAAGCGCTGCTTATCGTCCAGCTCAACAAACCAGAAATCGAGAATATCGCGAGCATGCATGCGTGTCTGACCTTTCCAATACGTGAGCCCCAGCATTGCCCACACCTGCCGCCATTGTGTAAGAGTCTGTAACGCCCCAACTTGAAAAGGGCCATCTTTACCCCAGATACGCGAAGCTGTAACAACTTGACACACGCTCGTCAAGGAATCGCGTTACTGTGCAATCACATTTCAAGACAACTGAGTAACCACCATGACGACCATGAGCTATCGCATTGAAAGCTCCCACCCCATTGTGGGGCCCCTAATTTCTGGCATCAACAGCACTGTCCACTACATCGCCGACCGTGCTATTGCGGTTGTTTTGGCCGCCAAGAGTGAGACCCTTCCGTTCGGCAAGGAAATCCGAGTAGTGCATCAGCCAACGGGTGAAGTGGTCTTCAGGAAGACCGCTTCCGCAATTGACCCATCTTTGGAGGCATAAAACGGGACGCGTCCTAGAAGTTCCGCTTTGTCTGACTCCGCCACCCACCCTTCAATTCAAGGTTTCACTGGTGGCTTGGCGCGATACTGGCCTTGCCGTTCAATAATCCATCCGGGATATTCAGGTGCCAACTTGCTGACCTCGTCCAGCGCCTGCAAGTCATCCGAGGTCAATTCCAGATTGCCGGAGCCCAGGTTTTCGGCCAGTTGCTCCGGTGTCTTGGCACCAACAATCACACTGCTCACCGCTGGTCGGATCAACAACCACGCCAAGGCGACCTGAGCAACGGTTGCGTTGTGACGAGCAGCGATAGGCCGCATGACGTCGACAATTGCGAATGCTCGGGGCCTGTCCACCACCGGGAAATCAAAAGTCGCACGCCGTGTGCCCTCGGGCTCCTTCCCGTCGGCCGAAAGTTTTCAGCTGAGGAGGCCTCCCGCCAAAGGACTCCAAACCATCAAACCTATCCTCTGGTCTTGGAGCAGCGGAATGACTTCCCGCTCCAGGTCCCGACCGGCGATGGTTTAGTACGCCTGAACGCTCTCGAAACGTGACCAGTGGTTCTTCTCGGAGATGACCAGTCCTTTCATGACTTGCCAGGCGGCCATATTGCAGAGTCCGACGTACCGAACCTTGCCGCTACAGACCATGTCATTGAGCGTGGCCAACACATCATCTAGAGGCATGACCGGATCAAAACCGTGCAGTCGGTACAGGTCCACGTGGTCAAGTTGCAGCCGCTTCAGGTTGGCATCGAGCTCGTTCATCAAGTGGTAACGGGACTGGCCTTGGCTGTTGACCTTTGTCTCGCTCATGGTACCAAATGCCTTGGTCGCCACCACCAGTTCGTCCCGAGGCAGGCCCAAACTCTTTATGGCGTTGCCCGTGAGGGTCTCTGATTCGCCCACCGATTAGACATTGGCGGTGTCAATGAAATTCACGCCAGAATCGAACGACTGCTTGACCAGCGCCGTGACTAACTCTTGCCCCAAGCCACACATGACTTTCCAAAACCCCTGTCCACCGAAAGTCATCGTTCCAAGGCATAGCTCGGATACATACATGCCGGTGCGACCGCAAGCAACTCAAACTCGGCATTGTCCAGTTGGCAGGATCAGTAACTTCTAGAGAGTTCCGGCAACAAGTGAACTGTGATTGCGATACAGTCCCCATTGAACAAGGGAAAACGGTATGCATCCTGAATCCATGAAGCACAGGGCCAGCCTGTGGGATGGCGAAGTTGGTACCTCTGGCCACATCACTGATGTGCATTGGGAGGGGGACATCACGCAGGCGGAACTGATCGATGTTGCCGACCGGATCACGTCCGACTGGCAAACAATCGAATTGGAACTTGACCGCGAACATCCGCGCGTTGGCGAAGTATTTCGGCTGCGAAAGTTTTTGCCAGACTATGCAAAAGTCGTTTCTGATACCCACAAGGAACACGCAGAAGCCGAGTTGGCGGGGCAGTTTGTATGGGTTCATTGCTGCAAGAACATCGACGACCAGAACGGTGAACTGGTTGATGTATCCGGGTACAGCTACCGCCAAGCGTTCCAGACGGTCATGTTTTATACCGAATTCACCTCATTTGACGATATCGCCGCTCAGTGCGACGACAACTTCGGCCATGGTGAATGGAGCGAGTACGAGTTGTATCTTGACGATGATCTGCCAACACCAGTCGCCTCGTACGGTTAGACCCTTCCGACCGGTTATTGACAACCAATGCGCCTGTGTGCGACGCGGTTGTGATACCTCGATAAGCTTACCGAGAGTTCTTCGCCTTGGCAGAAGGCGAAACCGAGGCTGCCATCGATGCGCCCTTTTCCAAGGCTGACTCCAATGTGTTTTCCGCAGTAGAGGCTGCGTCTTTTAGGTTCTTGGCAACCACTGCAAATGCTTCAGGAGCAGGATGCGCTTTTTCTATGGCGTCAACCGTGTCGTGGAACTGACCCACGCTCAAGGCAGTCGCGTCTTTCAGGTTCTTTGCGAACATTGCCATGCCGGCTTCTGCCGATGCTTTGAATACTTCAAAAGCTGCCTGAGGGTCCTTGGCACCCTTGATTGAATCGACAGTCTCCAGGAGCGCCGCTTGAGCCTCCTTGGCTTGATTTTGAGCCAAATCGGCCCATGCTTTGAGATTGTCCTGGGCCGGCTTGATTGCTTCCTGCATTGCCGCAGGGTTAAATTTCGTAGCGCTCTCTGACATGGTCTTTGAGATGGCTTCGAAGGGGGTATTTTTAAACATTTGTCGTCCTTTTATGGAATTGTTGCGGTGCAGCAATTATCAATCCGATTCTGGGTTCGTGCCGGTTCTGACCGGAGAAATTATGCGATTAGTAGTGGCGACCTAAGGGTGCCAGAGAGTATGTCGACGCTCGTCAATGTCGATCAACCGCCTTTTGGAGTTTTTGTCTTTGACTCTTTTTCCTGACTCGTAAATGGAAGCTCTAACTCCCGCTCCAGCAAAAACACGCTGTGTTCCACTGCCCTCCTTGCATTGGCACTTATCTGCTGCTGCATGCTTTATACCGGAATGAGTTGCATCGTCGCGTGGTCACGTGTGTTACGCACCACGCTAGTTTGGACAAGCGGACCCACGCTAGCGCAGGTTGAATTTGGCGATGTGACACGCACCGGCTTAGGAAGT
>JAIFLV010000103.1 GCA_020048895.1 Rhodoferax sp.
GTCGGCTCGGTGTTGTAGCTGCTACCTACCTATAACGCTTGAGCCTCTGGGTGGGTTGGCAAAATCATCGAATAAATCTGCGTTTCCCTAGCGTCTCCTTGACGCTGCATGCTGCTTGGTCGTACGGGATGCCTGCTGGATACCCGTCCGGCCAGCCTGGAGCTTCCAGAAAGCTTTGCAGCCTTTGCGCCATCAGCAACTCTCGCACCGCCGCCAGTACGGCCCTCTGGTTGTCGCCAGTCGGTTCAGTCTGCACCTTGTTTGGCAGGGAAGCTCCCTCAATTTCCTCGACAACACAGGAACTCCTGGGTTTACCAGCGGCGTTGTTTCCGAGGCTGACAACCTTGAGTCTGAACGCGTGGTTGATGCCGTTTTCGCTGTCCTTGGACTTGAGCAACTTCCAACGAATGACCTGCCCGTCCTCGTACACATCAATGACGGTATCCATCGCCGCAAAAAGGCTTGAGTGACCTCGAAGTCCTCTGGTTACGTCCTTGCCCGGATGATGAACCATTATCACCATGCCCTTGGTAATGATCCGTATTGCCGTGGCACCCTCGATTATTTTCCCCATATCTCTGGACGAATTCTCGTCGGCTCCCGGCGAGGCGCGATTTAGGGTGTCAATAATGACCAAGTCAGCGCCATATTCCTCTGCAATGAGTGCTGCCAGAGACATTGGTTCTTCCAGGTTGGTGAGGTCAAGGGCATCGAAAACGAACTTGACCCGGGGGGGGAACGGTACACCTCGGTCGAGTTCCCACGCTTTTACACGCCCCCGAAAACCAGCTTGGCCCTCAAGCGCGACGTAAATCACATTGCTGGAAGACTCGGTTGCGTGACCGAACCAAGGTTCACCACTAGCAACTGCCGCCGCCAAGTCGAGGCAGACGAACGACTTTCCAACTCCACTGCAACCATTCACGACACCCAAGCCCGTCGCAGGCACTATGTCGTCAACCAAGTACCTGATGTCAGGCACGTCCGGAAGGTCTGTCGCCGAAAGAATTGTGAACCTATCGGACTGGACTTCTACAGCCTTCAGGATACCTTGTTTAGCGACCAGCTGGTCGTGCATGCTGCTCATTGCTGGCCCTCCTGCTCTTGAAACCAAGCTTGGACTGCAGCACGCTTGTAAAGCGTGATGCGCGATCCAATCTTTGTTGCAGGTATGAACTTGCCTCTTTGCATTAACCTGTAGGCTGTGGCACGCGAAAAATTGCCTATTTGCAAGACTTCTTTCAGTCGCATGTACCCTTGGCACTGCGCGAACGATGGTGAGTCTGTGGATTTCATTTAGTTTCTTTCTGCGAGGGGCGAAAACTGCGACATTGCAAAGTGCTCCCTCACCTAGTAAAAGCCCGTATTCCATTGGCGAAAAATCGCAGTTTCTGAACCATATAGGGTACAAAGTTAAGTCCAAGACCGATCACGCTGGAGAGTTTGCGAAATTTGCCCAGTCCTGCATCAATTGCTTGCGCTTTTCGAACAGGTCGCCCCGCCGGTAAGCCGCTTCAACCTTGTTGCCAATGGCGTGCGCCAGAGCCATTTCAGCCACGTCTCTGGGGTAGTCCGTAACTTCCGCGCACCAGTCCCGAAAGGTCGAGCGAAACCCGTGCGGGACAGCAGCAACCTTCATTCGCCGCAAGACCGCTGACAACGTCATGTCAGAAAGCGGTGCCCCCTCCGACTCGGAGTTCCTGGCTCGGTGCGAACTTGGGAAAACGTACTCACAAAAGGCGTACTCCTTCTGCGTCTTGACGATGGTCATGACTGCATCAGACAGTGGCACCCTGTGCTCCTTACCGGCCTTCATGCGACTCTCCGGTACGGTCCAGACTCCCGCGTCCAGATCGAACTCGTCCCACTTCGCACCCCGCACTTCTCCAGACCGGCAGGCAGTCAAAATGGTGAACTCCAAAGCCCGAGCACCAAGCCCGTCCTGAGCGGCAAGAAGCTTCATGAACGCGGGTAATTCAGCGAACGGGAGCGCGCGGTGGTGATCCGTCTTTGCAATCTTTCCCGGTGCGGGTAGAAGTTTGTCGAGCAAACCTTTCCAGCGTGCCGGGTTCGGATCTGAGCGGTAGCCTCTGGCGGTCGCCCAGTCAAGGACAGACTCAAGACGCCCACGCAACCGACTTGCGGTTTCAGTCTTGGTCTTCCAGATGGGTTCAAGCACTGACAGCACCTGCGGTAAGTCAACGTCCCGAACCAACACTTTGCCAATAGCCGGGGTTGCGTACGCTGCAATGGTGTTTCGCCACTGCTGAGCGTGCTTTGCGTTACGCCACGTTGACTCGTGGGTTTCAATGTATTGATCCGCAGCTTGACCAAAGGTAAGTGCCGCCGCACGGTCAGAGATCATCTTGCTGCGAGCTGCGCGACTGTGTTCAATGGGATCGAGGCCTTGAGCGAGAAGCGAGCGAGCGACCCGCGCACGTTCCTTGGCCTGTGCAAGTGTGACGTCTGGGTACCCGCCAAGGCCCATGTCACGGCGCTTTCCGCCGACTTGGTAGCGCAAAACCCAGCTACGCGAACCGGACTTGATAACGTTGACAGCCAGTCCGGTGACGCCACCGACAAAGTTGATCCCACGTCGGTGGATGTTGCCAACGGCCAGCGCACCGAGTTCCTTTCTGTTACTCATGGATTTCCCCCTCAACCTGAGCTAGTCCCAGAGCAAAATTAATACACGGCTGGAGTAGGGTTCGCTCGCGGTCGGGTTGACGGCCCGAGAGGTCTTGTCGGACAAGAAGGTTCGGAAAATTCTTGCCATTGTTCGCAGAGGACAGAGTTTGCGCTTGTCGCATTCACAGTTCTTTCTACGGGGGAAAGCTACCGAATTGGTGACCCCGTATGTAGTAACGCGTGGCGAGCGCTCCACACTGTCGTGCAGGGCAAAATAAAGTTGGTTTGGGCTCGTGCGAGAAGCTTTTTGGGGTGGTCAGGGTTGGACCGTTTGACTGTCACCCATCGTTTTCCCCATCACTTAGGTTGCGACGTAGTGAAACGAAGTGGGACTTCTTGACTGCGTTCGCTGGGCTAGGCCAAATGGACGCTGCTATACAATAATGCCAACTGGAGCAACGTGAGACTCAATTCGAGTAGCCGTCCACTCCGCCAATTATTGTTGCCAAAAATGCTGCTGCTTTACAGCGGTGGCATTTTTAAATCAACTGACCGCCTTGCACGCAAAATTAGCTGACCCATCGACGGGGCTGTCCATCGTCGAACCGGACATGCGACAGGTTGACCAGGTCATTGCCCTGAGACTAAACTCTGGCGTGCCTTTGGTCGGAAGTGTTGCGCAATACATCATCTCGGCTGGCGGAAAGCGTTTGCGCCCGGTGCTCCTGTTGCTGAGTTGTGGCGCTTTGGGTTACACCGGTAGTCAGAGGTTCAATCTGGCTGCGGTGGTGGAATTTATTCACACTGCAACCCTGCTGCATGACGATGTGGTCGACGAATCGGCCCTGCGCCGCGGAAATGCAACAGCCAACGCCAAATTCGGTAATCCGGCCAGTGTGCTGGTTGGCGACTTCCTCTATTCACGTGCCTTCCAGATGATGGTCGAAGCCAATAGCATGCGAATCATGCAGGTGCTGGCCGACGCCACCAATATCATTGCCGAAGGCGAGGTGATGCAACTCATGAATATGCACAATGCCGCGCTGGATGAAGCAGGATACCTGCAAGTCATCCGCTCCAAGACGGCCAAACTGTTTGAAGCCAGTGCGCGCGTGGGCGCCATTCTTTCGGACGCGAGCGATGAAATGGAACAGGCGTGCGCAGAGTACGGTCAGGCTTTGGGAACGGCTTTTCAGGTGATTGATGACGTGCTCGACTATGCTGGAGACGCATCAGTTATGGGGAAGAGCCTTGGCGATGACCTGCGCGAAGGAAAATCTACGCTTCCGCTCATCGCAGCCATGCAACGTGGAAGCCCTTCGCAGCGCGAGACCATTACGCGTGCCATTGAACTGGGTGACGTTGGCGCCCTTGACGCGGTGATTCGTATCGTGAACGAGACAGGTGCGCTGGACGTTGCCCGTGCTGCAGCCCACCAGGAAGCGTTGCGCGCAGTCGCTGCGGCGGAGCGTTTGCCGGTTGGCCCGCACACGACCTGTTTGATACAATTGGCGACTCAGTTGCTGACCAGAAACAGCTGATTGGCACGACAGTAAAGATGCATGCCGCGGGGTGTGGCCTAGTCCGGTAAGGCGCTTCGTTCGGGACGAAGAGATCGGAGGTTCGAATCCTCTCACCCCGACCAATGATTTCTATATGAATCAACGAGTTAGTTGACACTCGTCTGATGTCGGATCTGCTGGCAAACCTATTGTGTCCATCACTTTTGGAGTTCTCAATGGTTCAGAGAAACGCATTGCCAAAGTTCAGGTGAAGTTGGGCACAACACAAATCGAGAACAGAGCGGCCGAAGCCGAAGAAATGCGTCGATTGGAAGCATTCGCTGGGCACAACCTCGGTTTTTGAATGGCATAGTGCAACAGCATGTCGGAAGAGTTTTCGATACCTTCGTAAGCATTGCAATGGTGCTAACCCGATGCGGGAACGATCGGAAATCACTTGAGTAACGGAACTTCACAGCGTTTATGTGAAGTCAATAATCAACAAATGCACTTCACTGGCCGTTTTGGAGTGGTCTTTGCCGTACTTGCATTGCACTTTTTGTTTGTGCTGGCATGGTGGACCATGGAAATCCGCCTGCGGCCATCAGCGAAATCATCGCCAGCTATTCCCATGACCGTTTGGCTCAAAGCAGAGTTTGTGGTTGATTCCTCAGTCGTCCGATCGGGTGCTGTTGATGATCGAGAACGCGGCCATAAGAAGAGTCAAGTTACGCAAGTTGTCGCTGACCCCACCCAATCAGTCGTCACACGAGATCTCTCTGGCGTCCCAACACTTGAATCGATCCCCACGCAGCCACCATTAGACCTGCATCTCTCACAGAGGGACTTGAAGTTCAAGCCGGCACCAAGTGCAGCCGGTATGTCGCCATTCCGTGCGCCATTGCCAAGAACTGTCGAGACCCAAATTGCCAATGTTTTCTCACATTCAGGGCCATGGGTTGAGGAGCGGATGGATGATGACCACATCCGTATGCGCCGGGGCGATACTTGCGTTACAGTGGAGCGATCACTGGCAGAAGGGCTGGACGCGTTCGGTGACTATGCACGTCGCATCCCATGGAGGATCGGCAATCCATACAAGTGTCAGTAGTTCGGCATATCGCGACCAGTAGTCTTGGTCGTGCCGGCAGTTACTGATTAGCGTATCTGGGGCAAAGAAAAACCTTCTCAAGAGCTTGCATTGCACGCTCTTGCACAATGTTCGCTGGCATGGGCACACCACATGTATTTGACGTTTAGCGCCTGAGGTTCAAATGGAAGAAATTGTGAGACCGGAAGATGGTTCAGTAAATGGGCAAAAAGGTGTTGCCAGCCGCGTTAGTAGTGCGATTCTTGGCTTGGTTGCGGTCATTCCAGTATCGGCGGAACCGCAGTCCTTGACTCCGCATACCAGAGCCACAGAGTTGACTGAAGAAGCCGCTCGCACCACGGCCAAGATTTCAGGTTTGGCAGCCATGGCACCAGGTCCACTGGGACTGCTCACGTTGCTTCCGGATTTGATTGCGATGTGGCGGATTCAAAGCCAACTCGTCTCTGACATCGCGTCGGTCTATGGCAAGACGGCAAATCTCGGCAAGGAGCACATGCTCTGGTGCCTGTTCAAACACTCGGCCGCGCAAGCGTTCAGGGACGTAGCTTTCCGAGCGGGAGAGAGATACCTCATTCGACCCCTGAGTTTGTTGGCGGTACGGAAACTGACGGCTGCCATTGGCGTCAAAATCTCACAGCGAGCCTTCGGAAAAGCTGTTGCACGATTCCTGCCTTTGGTCGGTGCGGCCGGGGTTGCTGGCTATGCCTATTACGACACCAAGAAGGTTGGAGCGGCCGCGATGGACATCTTTGGCAAGGAGCCTTTCTTTCTTGGTGAAGTCGACTCCGTTTGAAGTTCGCTTGGTTCGATATAGGTAGTCCATTGACAAAGTTCTCTGTGAAACTCGATTGGAAAGATAGCTGGAAAACAGGTAAGGCTGGTATCGATGGACAGCAACGAGTTCCGTTTGACGACCTGGTAACAATTTTGCCAGCCGAAGATCCATTGTTTCACTCAGAGGACATTGCATGAAATCTGGCCTTGTTGCCCACCGCCTGCACCGCATGGGACCAGATTCTGAGCAATGTGTATCTCAGCCCGTGCGAGCTTAGAACTTACACCACGCAAGGGACACGACCTGATTTCATTGCCCATGCGCTCGCGTTACGCCACGTTCAGGAGGTTCGAGTCCTCCGACCCATGTCAATAGTCTTGCGAATATTTGCTATAATCTCAGGCTCTTCGAAAATTCGTTCGTGGAGTCAAGTTAAAGAGGTCATCATGTACGCGGTCATAAAAACCGGTGGCAAGCAATATCGCGTTGCTGCTGGCGAAAAAATTAAAGTAGAACAGATTGCTGCGGACGTAGGCCAAGAGATTGTGATCGACCAGGTTCTGGCTGTCGGAAACGGCGCTGAACTCAAGGTTGGCACACCCTTGGTGTCCGGCGCGACCGTTACGGTCACAGTAATTTCTCACGGCAAGCACGACAAAGTGCGCATCTTCAAAATGCGTCGTCGCAAGCACTATCAGAAACGTCAAGGGCACCGCCAGCAGTTTACTGAACTGCAAATCGGCGCTATTGCTGCATAAGGGGCATAGGTCATGGCACAGAAAAAAGGCGGCGGCTCTACGCGAAACGGGCGCGATTCCAAGCCCAAAATGCTCGGTGTGAAGGCTTTTGGCGGCGAACTGATCAGCGCAGGCGCGATCATCGTGCGTCAACGCGGCACCAAGTTCCATCCTGGCACCAACGTTGGCATCGGCAAGGACCACACTCTGTTTGCATTGGCAGACGGACATGTGTCTTTTGCAACCAAGGGTGCGTTGAACAAGCAGACGGTGAGTGTTACTGCAGCTTGATTTGCAGCACGCGCTCCCCCAGAGAAACCCTGCGCCCTGCGCGGGGTTTTTGTTTTCGGCCCACTGCGTTTAACTTCGCTGCGCGAAGCTAGCCTGCAACGCAACCCTCAAGTGGGTTGTCATTTGGGAAAATAGGATCATGAAGTTCGTAGACGAAGCCTTTATCGATATCTCCGCTGGAGACGGCGGGGCTGGCTGCGTCTCGTTCCGGCATGAAAAGTACAAGGAATTTGGTGGCCCCAACGGAGGTGACGGAGGTCGTGGCGGGCACGTATTGGCGGTGGCAGACCCCAATCTCAACACCTTGGTGGATTACCGATTCTCCCGCCGGCACGATGCCAAGCGCGGGGAGCACGGGATGGGCTCCGACATGTTTGGGGCGGCTGGCGATGACATCACCCTCAAGATGCCGGTGGGAACCATCATTACCGATGCCGAAACGGGTGAGGTGCTGTACGAATTGCTCACTCCGGGTGAAGTGATCACCATCGCCAAAGGTGGTGATGGGGGATTTGGCAATTTGCGATTCAAGAGTGCGATCAACCGCGCCCCCCGCCAAAAGACACCGGGCTGGCCTGGGGAAAAGAAGAACCTCAAGCTCGAATTGAAAGTGCTCGCGGATGTGGGTTTGCTGGGCATGCCCAATGCCGGGAAATCCACCTTCATCACCGCGGTGTCCAACGCTCGCCCGCGCATTGCCGACTATCCGTTTACCACCTTGCATCCCAATCTGGGGGTTGTTCGGGTGGGGCCGGAGCAGAGCTTTGTCGTGGCCGACTTGCCAGGACTGATTGAAGGCGCCTCCGAGGGCGCAGGCTTGGGGCACCTGTTTTTGCGCCACCTGCAGCGCACCCGGTTGCTGCTGCACATTGTGGACATTGCTCCGTTTGACGACAACGTCGATACCGTGGCGCAGGCGAAAGCCATTGTCAATGAACTGAAAAAGTATGATGAAGCGTTGTTCAAGAAGCCGCGGTGGCTAGTGCTCAACAAGCTCGATATGGTGGCCTCAGACGACCGCGCCGCCTTGATCAAGGACTTTGTCAAGCGCTTCAAATTCAAGGGGCCTGTGTTCGAAATATCTGCCCTGACCCGCGAGGGATGTGAGCCGCTGATCAAAGAGATTTATCGACATGTCAAGGCGCAACAACTGGCGGAACTGCCGCACGTTGAGGTCGACCCGAGATTTACAAACACGCCAGGCGCCTCGTAATCGCTACCAAAAGAATAGCTGTCTACGCACTGTTGGTGCGCCTGAATGCCAATTATGGTTCAAATATCTCAATCCGTCATTTTGCGTGATGCCAAGCGCATTGTTATCAAGGTCGGGTCCAGTCTGGTGACGAATGAAGGCCGTGGGCTTGACGAGCAGGCCATCGGTGAGTGGTGCCGTCAAATGGCGTGCCTGATACGCGATGGGCGCGAAGTCATCATGGTCTCCAGCGGCGCCATTGCCGAGGGGATGAAGCGCCTGGGCTGGTCGGTGCGGCCCCATGCCATTCAGGAGTTGCAGGCCGCAGCCGCTGTCGGGCAAATGGGTCTGGCGCAGATGTACGAAACCAAGTTGCGGTTGAACAACCTGGGCAGCGCGCAGGTGTTGCTAACCCATGCCGACCTGGCGGACCGCGAACGCTATCTCAATGCGCGCTCCACGTTGCTGACTCTTCTAAAGCTGGGGGTGGTGCCTGTCATCAATGAAAACGACACGGTGGTCAACGACGAGATCAAGTTTGGCGACAACGATACCCTGGGCGCACTGGTGGCCAATCTGGTCGAGGCGGATGCGTTGGTCATCCTGACAGATCAGAAGGGCTTGTTTACTGCAGATCCCCGTAAAGACGCCCAAGCTGCGTTTGTTCACGAAGCCAAGGCGGGCGACCCCGCACTGGAAGTGATGGCGGGGGGTGCGGGCTCGAGCATCGGGCGCGGTGGGATGATTACCAAAATACTGGCGGCCAAGCGGGCAGCCGGCTCGGGGGCATCCACAGTGATTGCCTGGGGTCGGGAGCCTGACGCATTGGTTCGACTGGCGCAAGGTGAGTCCATTGGGACACTGTTGGTAGCACAAACGCAAAAGACGCAGGCACGTAAACAGTGGATGGCCGATCATTTGCAGATGCGTGGGTCTGTGGTGATCGACGATGGCGCGGCCAGCAAGTTGCGCGAAGAGGGCAAGAGTTTGCTACCTATCGGCATGGTCCGGGTCGATGGCGATTTTTCGCGCGGGGATGTCATTGGGGTTCTGGACAGCGAAGGCCGAGAAATCGCGCGTGGACTTGCGAACTATGCAAGCACCGAGGCACGGCTACTGTGCCGCAAACCCTCCAGTGAGTTCGAGAAACTGCTCGGCTATGCCGCAGAGCCCGAAATGCTGCACCGAGACAATCTGGTGTTGACCCGCTAACCGGGCTGACTGGTATGGTCCGGATCAAAAGCAGCGTCCGGCGGTAGTTCCATGGACGCCTTATCGGGCATTGCAGCCATTTCGTCGGTGTCGCGTGGGCGATGACCATAACGCAGATAGCGGTTGCGCGGTTCCTGCCGCGGCAGGTAGCGCGCCAATTCGGTCAACGCCATCTCGTACACCCCGCGTTTGAACTCGACCACGGCATCCAGCGGAACCCAGTAATCGTTCCAGCGCCAGGCATCGAATTCCGGATGGTCGGTGGCGCGCAGGTTCAAATCCCAGTCGTAACCGATCAACTGCAGCAAGAACCAAATCTGCTTTTGGCCTTTGTAATGGCCACGCGCGTCGCGGCGTATGTACCTGTCTGGCACCTCGTAGCGCAACCAGTCTCGGGTACGGGCAACGATACTGACATGCTCCGGATGGAGCCCAACCTCTTCGTGCAATTCACGAAACATGGCCTGCTCGGGGGTTTCTCCCCGATCAATGCCACCCTGCGGAAACTGCCACGAGTGGGTACGTATGCGTTTGCCCCAAAATACCTGATTCTTCTGGTTGAGCAGGACGATGCCCACGTTCGGCCGAAAGCCGTCGCGGTCAAGCATAATCAAACCCCAATTTTTAAACTTGTCCCATTATGCACAGCAACTGATGTGCATCAAGAGGCGAAACCATTGCCAGCCCACGAGTCAGCCCATGAAAGCATCCCAATTTTTCATTTCCACCCTCAAGGAGGCACCCGCCGATGCGGAAGTTGCCAGTCACAAGCTGATGATGCGCGCCGGCATGATCAAGAAGCTGGGCGCTGGCATCTATACCTATATGCCTATGGGCTTGCGGGTCATTCGCAAGGTGGAAGCCATCGTGCGGGAGGAAATGAACCGCGCTGGCGCTGTGGAGCTGACCATGCCAGTGATTCAGCCCGCCGAGTTGTGGCAGGAGACGGGACGTTTTGAAAAAATGGGCCCGGAGTTGCTGCGCATCAAGGATCGGCACGACCGGGACTACGTGGTCCAGCCCACCAGTGAAGAAGTGGTCACTGACATCGCGCGCCAGGAAATCAAGAGCTACAAGCAGTTGCCCAAGAACCTGTACCAGATTCAGACCAAATTTCGTGACGAACGCAGGCCCCGCTTTGGCCTGATGCGGGGGCGCGAGTTCATCATGAAGGACGCCTACAGTTTTGACCGCGATCAAGAATCTGCCAAGGCCAGCTACCAGGTGATGGCTGCAGCCTATCGAAAGATCTTTGATCGCTTTGGGTTGCGGTACCGTGCCGTTGCTGCGGACAGCGGCGCCATCGGCGGTGATCTGAGCGAGGAGTTTCAGGTCATTGCTGCAACGGGTGAGGATGCGATCATTTATTGTCCGACCAGTGACTACGCGGCAAACATTGAAAAGGCAGAGGCTTTAGCGCCTGCGGCGCCCAGGGGGCAAGCGCAAGCAGCTATGGAAAAGATAGCGACGCCGGGTAAAAGTACCTGCGAAGATGTGGCTGAACTGCTGGTGGTTCCGCTGTCCACCACGGTGAAGTCGTTGGTTCTGGCCACCGATATGAGAGATGATCAGGGCCTTGTCGTGAAAACGCAGGTCTGGCTATTGTTGCTGCGCGGAGACCATGATATGAACGAAGTCAAAGTGGGCAAACTGCCTGGCTTGACTGACTTTCGCTTTGCCACGGTGACCGAAATTGAAGACCACTTCGGCTGCAAACCCGGTTACCTCGGGCCGATTGCGCTGAAGAAGCCACTCAAAATCGTCGCCGATCGCGACGTGGCCGTGATGGCCGACTGGATTTGCGGTGCCAATGCCGAAGACTTCCATATTCGCGGAGTCAACTGGGGTCGCGACCTGCCCGAACCGGATCTGGTGGCCGACCTGCGCAATGTCGTGGCCGGCGACGCTTCACCGGATGGCAAAGGCGTTCTTGCGATCGAACGCGGCATTGAAGTCGGTCACGTGTTTTACCTGGGCACCAAATACAGCAAGGCCATGAACGCGACGTTTCTGGATGTGAACGGCAAGCCGCAGTTCATGGAAATGGGTTGTTACGGCATTGGTATCACGCGTCTGCCTGCTGCGGCCATTGAGCAGAACCACGATGACAAGGGCATCATCTGGCCCGACGCGCTGGCCCCTTTCACCGTGGTGTTGTGCCCCATCAGTCCGGACCGTTTCCCGGATGTGAAAGCCGCTGCGGAAACACTGTATGCAGGCTTGCTGGCAGCAGGGGTGGATGTGATTCTGGACGACCGCTGTGAGCGCCCTGGTGCCATGTTTGCAGATTGGGAACTCATTGGGGTTCCGCACCGCGTGAATATCGGAGACCGTGGCCTCAAAGAAGGTGTGGTCGAGTACCAGCACCGCCGTGACAGTGCCGCCAGCAAAGTTGCTGTGGCTGAAATCGAGGCGATGCTGCTGGCCAAGCTGCAATCCTGAATGCCAGGATCAGCTCCAATTTTTACCCGTCGTTCATGCCTCAAGCCCTTACTAGGGTTGTGTGGGCTGCTACTATTTCAAGAGCGTGCGATCGCGGGTGGGCAGATTGAAGAACCGCTGATTGACTCGGTGCGCACAGCACTGAGTTCGGCGGTACTCAACTCTGCCCCGCCGATTCCAGAATTCACCGATACCGAGGGCCGCCTGAAATACCTGCGTTGGTTGGGGGCAACGAGTGAGAAACTGAGAAGGAGGAAACCGGACTGGGAAACTCGCAAGGAATTCCTGCAAACTGTCTGGTACGAGAGCAAGCGCGCCGGGCTGGATACGGCCCTGGTGTTGGGTCTGATCCAGGTGGAGAGCAACTTCCGCAAGCACGCCATCAGCAGCGTGGGCGCGCGCGGCTACATGCAGGTCATGCCGTTCTGGACGCGCGTGTTGGCTGATGGCGACGCAGCTAAGCTATTTCACATGCAGACCAATCTGCGTTTTGGCTGCGTGATCCTGCGCCACTACCTGGACCGCGAGCAGGGCGATTTGTTCCTGGCGCTAGGCCGTTACAACGGTTCGCGCGGCAAGGCGCCATACCCCGACGCCGTACTGGGTGCCCGGCGGCTCTGGGAATTTTCCGGGTAATTGCTCAGGCGGGTGTACGGCCCAGTGTTTTTGCCAGTTCACCGGACTCATACATCTCCATCATGATGTCCGAGCCGCCGATGAATTCACCCTTGATATAGAGCTGCGGAATGGTGGGCCAGTGGCTGTATTCCTTGATGCCCTGACGGATGGCGTCATCTTCCAGCACGTTAACCGCCTTGACCTCCTTGGGGTCGACACCGCAGGCCTTGAGAATCTGGATCGCGCGCCCGGAAAAGCCGCACTGCGGAAAGCTGGCCGTGCCTTTCATAAAGAGCAGGACTTCATTGGATTTCACAAGTTCATCGATACGTTGCTGTGTGTCGCTCATTTTCAAATTCCCAGAGGTTCAGAAGATAGGTCGATTATTCCACTGTCTGAGCCATTACGCTGCGGTGCCCCTACACGCACTGGGGCGTTGGGATCCACTGTCCGCCGCTGCAGCGTTCCACACCGGCAAGGTCCTTGCGGGACTGCACCTGAAGAAACGACGACTGCGCCAGCAGTTGCCGCACTGCTGCAGCCTGGTCATAGCCATGCTCGAGCAGTAGCCAGCCGCCCGGCTGTAGATAGTCAGGGGACTGGGCCACGATGGCCCGGATGTCGTCGAGTCCGTCAACCCCGCTGGTAAGCGCCTGCTTTGGCTCGTGCGCCAGCGCAGCGAGGTGGGAATCGTTGTCGGCAATGTAGGGCGGGTTGGACGCGACAAGGTCAAATTTCTCCGTCAATCCGGACAGCCAAAAGCTCTCCCGAAACAGGATATCCAATTGCAGGCGCTCTGCATTGGCGGCTGCCACAGCCAGCGCGTCCGCGCTGCGGTCCACCCCCTGAACCCGAAATTCGGGATGGTGCTTCTTGATTGCCAGGGCAATGGCGCCGCTACCGGTACCCAGATCAATGACATTCGCCCAGGCCATTCCAGACAGAACATCCAGAGCCCATTCCACCAGGGATTCGGTGTCCGGGCGTGGCACCAACACGCGCGCATCAACCTCCAGATCCATGCCAAAGAACTCCTTGTGGCCGGTGAGGTAGGCCAAGGGTTCGCCTTGAATTCTCCGTTTTGAGAGCATTTCAATACTTTTGGAGACTGATAACGACACTTTGTCGCCATCATGCGCAATCAGCCAGGCCCGGTCATGGGGCTGGCGACCCAGTGCATGCAGCAGCAAGAGTTGCGCATCGAGACGCTCCAGACCCGCACTTTGCGACTGCGCCAGCGTCTGTGCAATGGTGCGTTCGGCGCCCTCTGCCATCACCGGTTCAGGCTGAGCTCGAGCGCAGCAAGCTGTTCGGCAGCTTCGTAGGCTTGCAGCGCTTCCACCACGTCGTCCAGATCGCCCTCCATGATGGTCAGCAGTTTGTAGAGCGTCAGGTTGATGCGGTGGTCCGTCAGGCGTCCCTGCGGAAAGTTGTATGTGCGGATGCGGTCACTGCGGTCGCCGCTGCCAATCAGGCTCTTGCGCTCGGCCGCATCCTTGGCGGCACGTTCACTGCGGTCTTTTTCGTGGATCCGCGCAGTCAGCACTTTCAACGCTTGTGCCTTGTTGCTGTGCTGACTACGTCCATCCTGGCATTCCGCCACGATCCCGGTCGGAATGTGGGTGATGCGAACGGCCGAATCGGTCTTGTTGATGTGCTGCCCGCCCGCGCCACTGGCGCGGTAGGTGTCAATCCGCAGATCCGAGGGGTTGATCTTTATCGCCTCCTGCTCATCCGGTTCGGAGAGCACCGCCACGGTGCAGGCACTGGTGTGGATGCGGCCCTGGGTTTCGGTGACCGGCACACGCTGCACCCGGTGCCCACCCGACTCGAACTTGAGCGCCCCGTAGACCTGGTTGCCCTCGATCCGCACCACTACCTCCTTGTAGCCACCGAGTTCGCTGGGGGATTCGCTCACCACCTCCACTTTCCAGCCTTTGCGGTCGCAGTAGCGCGTGTACATGCGCAGCAGGTCCCCGGCAAACAGAGTGGACTCATCACCGCCAGTGCCAGCCCGAATTTCCACAAAGGCATTGCGCACATCGTCGGGATCCTTGGGCAGGAGCATGCGTTGCAGTTCATTCTCCAGTTCGGTCAGTTCGACTGTAGCGCTGGCAATTTCCTCATTGGCCATTTCAGCCATGTCGGGGTCCGACAGCATCTCCTGCGCCCCGGCCAGATCGGATTCGCGCTGCTGGTAACGTACCCACCGGCTGGCGACCGCGGCGACATCGGTGTGCTCCCGGGAGAGCACCAGGAACTGGGCCATGTCCTTCATGATGTCCTCGCGGGACAACAGGAATTCGAGCTCGGCCAAGCGCAGCGTGAAGCGCTCCATCTGGGCGCGCAGATAAGGTTTCATGGATCAGCCTAAGAGCCTGTTTTATCGGCTATTGCGTAAGAAGAAATGCGAGATGGCCGCTTCGGCCCGTTCCCGGGCCTGGGAGTCTCCGGCGCGCAATTCGGCCAGTGCACCGTGCAGCATTTTCTGGGTCAGCCCCTTGGAGAGTGCTTCCATGACGGCATCCACCGATTCGCCTTTTGCCAGCAGCTTGCGCGCCCGCGCCAGTTCCAGCGCCCGCCATTCGTCGGCCTGTGCGTTCAATTGCTGGATCAGCGGAACCGAGTTGCGCTGGTCAATCCAGTGCATGAAGCTCTGCACGCCGGCATCCACAATGGCTTCGGCCTGCGCCACCGCGGCCTGGCGGTTGGCCTGGGCGGTCTGCACCACGCTGGCCAGATCGTCCACGGTGTAGAGGTAAACGTCTTCAAGGGCCTTGACCTCAATCTCGATGTCGCGTGGCACAGCCAGATCGACCATGAACATGGGGCGGTGTCTGCGGCGCTTGAGCGCCCGCTCCACCGCGCCCAATCCGATGATAGGCAAGGTACTGGCGGTGCAACTGACGACGGCGTCAAACTCGTGCAGCCGGTCCGGCAAGTCGCCCAGACGCATCACTTCGCCGCCAAAGTGCGTGGCAAGTTTTTCACCGCGTTCCAGCGTTCGGTTGGCAATGGCAATGGCTTTGGGATTCTTGGCCGCGAAGTGGGTCGCGCACAACTCGATCATCTCGCCCGCACCCACAAACAGTACTTTGACCTGCCCCAGGTCCTCAAACAGTTGCCCCGCCAGGCGCACTGCGGCTGCGGCCATGCTGATGGAGTGCGCGCCAATTTCGGTGGAAGTGCGCACTTCCTTGGCCACAGCGAAGGACCGCTGGAACAACTGGCTCAGGGTGGTGCCCAGTGCACCGGCCGCTTCGGCCGCACGTACCGCGTCCTTGAGCTGGCCCAGAATCTGTGGCTCGCCCAGCACCATGGAATCGAGCCCACTTGCGACCCGAAATGCGTGGCGCGCCGCCTGGCCATTTTCCAGGCTGTAGGTGTGGTGCCGCAGGTCGCCGGGTGCAATGCCAGCCGAGTGGGCCAGCCAGCCCAGCGTGGGTTCCAGTTCGGGGTGTTCGCCGGCGCAGTAAATCTCGGTGCGGTTGCAGGTGGAAACAATGGCGGCCTCCGGCATGCGGTGCAAAGCGCTACGCAAACCCTGCAGATGCGGCTCGATCTGGTCCATGGCGAACGCAAACCGCCCGCGCATGTCCAGCGGTGCGGTGTGGTGGTTAATGCCAAGAGCCCAGACTGCCATATTCATCCGATTATAAAATTGTCTCCACTTTAACCACCTTGGGTCACTCGCGGCCCTTGCCATGGCCGTTCTGGACCAGCTTAACCATCTGTTGAATTTCCTGGCTCCTGCCCTCGCAGTGGGGGTGCTGTTGGCGCTGGTTGCTCCATTGTTCTATAAGAAAAGGCCAAAAGCGCCGGTATTGTATGCGCAAGCAGCTATCAATGTTGTAGCGTGTTCGGTCGTATTGTTCCTTGGGCTGTGGTATTTCGGCAATGATGGAAAGATGGCCACCTACGGCGTGATGCTGGTGGTTTGTGCCACTATCGAGTTTGCCTTTTTGCAGAGTTGACCACTCTGGCAGCGACCATTTCACCCAGACTCAGTAAAAACCCTCTTTGGAGCATGCTGTCCCGGCGCTAGACTGCTGCACATACACTGGTGTATTGAGCGTGCCTCTGGCGCCACAACACCTGGAAAAGCGCATGTCCCTCCAGTCCCTTTTAATGCCGGCCATTTCCCAGCGCCTGTTCTCACGGGAACGGTTGCTGGCGCAGCGTGCCAAGTTCGAATCCCGGCGAGCCGCGGCGGCCTTGCCGCACCAGGTGCATTACTTTCACCAAGTGGACGACCCCTACAGCGCACTGGTGGCCCAGATCCTTCCAGCATTGTTGCAACGGTATTCGGTGGAACTGTGTCCGCATATTGTCAGCGCTCCCATTGCAGCCGCATCGCCGGAGCGTGACAAACTGGTCGCCTACAGCCGCGCTGACGCGCAGCGCCTGGCCCAGCACTGGGGTCTGAGCTACGATGACGCCGGGTGCCAGCCCGACGGTGCTGACTGTGATCAGGCGACGCGCACCCTGGTGGCTGCAATTGAGGATGGTCAATTTGTCGAGCACGTCCAGGCGGTCAGCCATGCGTTGTGGAGCCCCGGCAGCGATGGCATGGGTGGCACCGGATTGCGCCAGGCCACTGTCGAGGCCGCTGCAGCCCACCTGCACGGGTCGGATAGTTTGCGCCAAGACTGGGGGCACTATCTGGGTGCCACCCTGTATTACGGAGGTGAGTGGTACTGGGGCATTGACCGTCTCTACCACCTGGAGCAGCGACTTCAAGCGTTGGGAGCGCAGCGGGCCGGCGTCGTGGGTGCCATGTTTCCTCCCAGTGTGGATCTGAATGCGCCGGTGGAACTGGCCCATCCTTGCACGATCGACTTCTTCTTTTCATTGCGCAGTCCGTATTCGGCCATCGTCGCCCGCCGCGTCTTCGACCTGGGCCGCATGACAGGTGCGACCGTGCGGTTGCGCTATTTGCTGCCGATGGTCATGCGGGGCCTGCCCGTTCCCAAAGCCAAGCGCCAGTACATTGTCCATGACACGGCGCGTGAAGCCTTCGTGCGCCACATGCCGTTTGGGCGTATGAACGATCCGGTGGGCAGACCCACCGAGCGAGGCCTTGCGATGATGCCGTTGGCGCAACGTGAGGGGCGGGGGCAAGAGTACGTGCTGTCCTTCATGCAGGGCGTATGGGCCGAAGGACTGGATGCGGGTAGCGACCGCGGTTTGCGAAAAATCGTCGAGCGCGCTGGTCTGTCGTGGGATGCCGCCCGCAATGCACTCAATGATGAAGCTTGGCGCATGGAGGCTGAAGCCAACCGCGCGGAAATGTTTGCGCTGGGGCTCTGGGGCGTTCCATCGTTTCGGGTTGGTGACACGGCGGTGTGGGGCCAAGATCGGTTGTGGGCGGTCCAGGACGCGTTGATGCGCATTGCAGCGCCTGCGAAAGGACAACCGTGATGTCCCTGCGCGCTTGTGTCTTGTTGCTTTTGCTGGGCCTTACGTGGGTGCAGGTCAGTGCCGCACCGCCAGGCAAGACACGGCCCAACATCATCGTGATGGTGGCCGATGACTGGGGCTTTACCGATGTGGGTTCTTTCGGCAGCGAGATCGCCACGCCCAACCTCGATTCGCTGGCGCAGCAGGGAATGCGTTTCTCCAATTTCCATGTATCGGCGGAGTGCTCTCCCACGCGCGCCATGCTGATGACGGGGGTGGATAGCCACCGTACAGGGGTGGGCGCCATGCGCGAAAGTGTGCCGCTCGAGCACTACGGTCGTCCGGGCTACCTGACCGTGCTCAATCAGAACGTGGTGACCATCAGCTCACTGTTGCAGGACAACGGCTACCGCACCTACGCGGTGGGCAAGTGGCACGTGGGCAAGGAGCCCTACAACCTGCCGCCAGCGCGCGGGTTCGACCGGTCGCTGGTGCAGGGTGACAGTGGCTCCGACAACTGGGAAACGGCCCAGCGCTACATGGCGCTCACCGACAAGGTGTACTGGTTTGAGGACGGCAAGGAAGCCGTCATGCCCAAGGAGTTCTATTCGTCCGAGTTTTACGTCAACAAGACGATTGACTATTTGCGGATGGATGCCAAGTCGGATAAACCTTTTTATACCTACCTGGCATTTCAGGCCAACCACATTCCGCTGCAGGCGCCGCGCGCTTTCATCGACAAGTACAAGGGCGTTTACAAGGATGGCTGGACCGCATTGCGCGCGGCGCGGCGCGATCGCGCTGCGGCGCTGGGATTGGTGCCAAAAGATACTCCCATGGTGACCATGGCCACCACCACCGACTGGTCTGCCATGACGCCAGAGCAACAGCGCTACGAGGCCCGGCGCATGGAGGTCTACGCCGCGATGGCCGAGGCCATGGACTTCCACGTGGGGCGGCTCATTGCCTACCTCAAGGAGTCCGGTCAGTTTGAGAACACTGTGTTTGTTTTTCTGTCGGATAACGGGGCTGAGGCGTCCGACCCGTATGCCATCCTCAGTGCCAAGTTGTGGCTGGCCATGGATTACTCGCGCGACTTTGAAGAGCTCGGTGCCAAGGGCGGGTACGCGACCATTGGTCCGAGTTGGGCCAGCGCCGTAGCGTCCCCGTTGGCAACGTACAAGTTTTATTCGGGCGAGGGTGGCGTGCGAACGCCACTAATCATCTCCGGCGTGCCGGGGGAACAGGACGGTGCGATCCATTCGCGGTTTGCGCATGTGAAAGACATTGCACCGACCCTGCTGGAACTGGCGCAGGTGGCACAGCCCGCTGGAACCTTCAAGGGGCAACCGGTGGAACCCATCACCGGCCGCAGCCTGGTGCCAGTGTTGCGCGGCACGGTTCCCCACACCCATGCCCCTGCAGATGCCATCGGCTATGAGTTGTCGGGCAACATGGCCATTTTCAAAGGCGACCTGAAGCTGGTGAAGAACATTCCACCCATTGGTGATGGGCAGTGGCACCTGTACGACATCGTCAAGGATCCCGGTGAGACGCACGACTTGCAACACTTGCTGCCAAAGGAGTTTGCGAGCATGCAGGCGGATTACGATGCCTATGCCAAGGCCAATGGTGTGCTGCCAATGCCCGAGGACTACGAGCCACGCAAACAGGTGACCATCAATTCGCTCGTCAATGTGTACTGGCCCATGCTGCGCCTGCCATTGCTGCTGTTTGTCGTGGCGCTGGTGGCGTGGTGGGTGGTCCGACGCCGTAAGTCGCGTGTCAATCCATGAAGGTTGACGGCTACTTCAACAGCCCCTGGCCGGCTGAAGACGGTGGTGCAGCACGCCTGCAAGCACCGCGTCAAGGTTCTGGGTTGCACCTGCAGCCAGGGGAGCAGTTGCGTTGCGTCACCCGCAATACACTGTTATCGACCATGACCGTGCTGGGCCATCCGGGCGATGTCTTTTTGCTCACGCACTCGGCCTTGCGCTCCCATGTGGGCCTGCCCACAACCGCCTGCGTGGAGCGTATCGATCCCTTGACGCTAAGTACCATGGCCTCATCCCCGCGGCTGCCCGGCGGTCCGATGTGGCCAGGCGGCATGGCGGTGCATCGCAATGGCGACCTGTACGTGGTGTATGGATGTTTTGCGCACCGACTCAATAGCGACTGTGAACTGATCACCAGTTTGAAGTTGCCCATCCACGAGGCCTACAACTCCTTTGTGGTGCTTGCCAATGGCTTGATCATCACCAAGAATCTGTCGGAGTCCACACCTGCCCGGCTCAGCGTGATCGATCCGGAGTCTTTGGAACTCAAGTGTGTCGATACGGAATGTCCCGAGCCTTCCATTGCGCGGCTCAGTGCGCTGGGCAATACCGTCTATGTGGTGGGGGTGCGCTCCATCTTTCGCTACCACTGGAGTGACGCATTGCGCCGCCTGGTGTACGACACGGACTGGCACTTTTCGTATCTTGGCGACAGCGGCAACAGCTTTGGCTGGGACGTGGTGCTTGACGGTGAGAACGCCTGGTTCATGGACAACGGCAAACACCGCTACCTGTATACGATGCGCGGGGCCGGCGTGCGGCGCACCGCCAACCGGTTGATTCGTGTGTCCTTGTCCGATGCACGGGACCACGCAGCATTAGCTGTGAGCGGATTGGCTGGAGGAAGCATCACCAACCCACCGGTGTTCGATGCCCGCCGTCAGATTGTGGTGGGGTACGACTCCGCCAACGCCGTTCTCAATGCGTGGCGGTTTGACCGCGCTACACGTGCGATGGAGCCGCTCTGGACCAAGACCCACTTTGGCGCAGCGAGCCACATGATTTTGTACGCCGACACGGGTGAATTGGTGGTCAATGATTACCGTCGTTTGGGTGAGGAAGTGGTTGTCTTGCAGATAGAGACTGGCGTCGAATTGGGTCGGGTTCGCATTGGCGGACTGACGCAGGGCGTGGTCTTTCCGAGTGTGGGCTGGGCGCGCGATTTTTACTGGTCCTCCATGGGCCGGATAGCCCGGGTTTTTGTTCAATAACGTCATTTGGAGCAGCGATGAAAGTCCGCAGAATTACCGTCATCGCAGTCTTGGCGGCAGTGCTGCTCGTGGGCTACGTCTTTCGTGGCCAGATTGCCATGGCGGTTGCCATGAAGGTCGCTGCCAGCAAGCTTGCTGCCGATGGCATCACAAGCCTGCCCGACGGTCTGCACGTGGGCTTGTGCGGCGCGGGGTCGCCCTTTCCCGATGACAAGCGCGGTGGCCCGTGCACCCTGGTGATTGCCGGCAAGCGCCAATTTGTCTTTGACGCGGGCAGTGGTGCCTCACGTACCATCGGCAAGATGGGGTTCAACCAGGGCGATATTGCGGCTGTTTTCCTCTCCCACTTTCACTCTGACCACATCGATGGTCTGGGGGAACTGATGCTGCAACGCTGGGTCAGCAATTCCAATACGGAACCGGTGCCTGTCTACGGTCCCAAAGGGGTAGAGATGGTGCTGATGGGCTTGAGGATGGCCTACGTGCAGGACCAGCACTACCGCGTGGCGCACCATGGAGACGCGACGGTTCCCGCCAGCGGTTTTGGTGCGCGACCCATGCCCTTCGCACTCGATCCAGCGCAGCACACGGTGGTGTTCAAGGACGATGTGCTGGAGATCATTGCTTTCGAAGTAGCCCACGCGCCGATCCACCCTGCCGTGGGTTACCGCATCAGTTACAAGGGGCGTACCGTGGTGCTCAGTGGCGATACCGTCAAGTCGGCAGCGGTGCAACGGGAAGCGCAGGGCGTCGATCTGCTGGTGCACGAGGCGCTCTCCGTGCCACTGGTAGAAGGCTTGAAGAAGGTGGCGGGTGAGGTGGGGCGTACCAACCTGCGTACCATTTTCAACGACATCATGAACTACCATGCCACGCCAGAGCAGGCAGCAGAAACTGCGCGTGATGCCAAGGTCGGCTATCTGCTGCTCAACCACATCGTGCCCACACTGCCGGCGCTACCCGGGCTCGAAAAGGCCTTTCTTGGTGATGCGCCGTCCATCTTCAGCGGACCGGTACGCGTCGGCGCAGACGGCGACTTTGTGAGCCTGCCAGTGGGTTCCAAAGAGATCAATCACACGCGCCGGTTTTGACTGGAAGACAGTATGCGAACCCTCCCCAACGTGGCCAAGTTTCTGCGCACGCCCGATGCGTGTTTTGCAGGGCTTACGGAGTTTCCCTATGTGCCAAAGTACCTGGAGGTGGGCGGTCTGCGCGTCGCTTTCATCGACGAAGGGCCGCGCGATGGCGCGCCAGTGCTGCTAATGCATGGGGAGCCTACCTGGTCGTACCTGTACCGCAAGATGATTCCGGTTTTGCTGGCGGAGGGTCACCGTGTCATTGCACCCGACCTGGTGGGGTTTGGACGCTCCGACAAACCCGTCGCCAAGCACGACTATTCCTATTTCAACCACGTGCAGTGGATGAGCGCCTGGATGGACGCACTCGATTTGCACAACATTACGCTGTTCTGCCAGGACTGGGGCTCGCTCATTGGTCTGCGCATGGCGGCCGAGTCACCGCATCGGTTTGATCGGGTGGTGGTGGCCAATGGAGGCTTGCCCACCGGGGTGGGCGAAGTCCCTAAGGCGTTCAAGTACTGGCGAGCCTTTGCCCGCTACAGCCCCTGGTTTCCGATCGGGCGCATCGTCAAGTCGGGTTGTGCCTTGGGACTGCAACCGCACGAGGTGGCAGCCTACGACGCGCCGTTTCCGACCCGGGCGCACCGCATGGGCGCGCGGCTCTTTCCGGGCTTCGTGCCGACCACACCCAACGACCCGGAACGTCAGAATAACGAGGCAGCCTGGGAAGTGTTCAAGCGCTGGGACAAGCCCTTTCTCACACTGTTCAGCAACCGCGACCCGGTGACACGCGGTGGCGCAAGAATCTTCCAGAAACTGGTTCCGGGTGCGGCCAACCAGCCCCATGCAACCACGCGGGGTGCTGGACACTTTTTGCAGGAAGACAAGGGGGAGGAGGTTGCGCAGGCCATTGCTGCTTTCATCAAGGCAAGCAAGGTGGCAGGAGCAGCCCGATCATGACTATTGTGATTTTGCGTTTGAATGAGTGAAGTTGTAATGGTTTTGAACTACAGACTCATCGCCAAAAACACCGCTCTGGGAGTGCTGGCGTTGGTCGCCGTGCTTGTCGTTGCAGCGTTGGCTGCGCTGGCCTATCTGGAGCTTCAGTTGCGCAGCCCCTATGAGTCGCCGTCTTCCAAATCAGCGGCTGCACGCGCGCTGCCACCTGCCAATGCGCTGCGTAACGCCTATTTTGGCGACCTCCATGTGCACACGGCGATGTCGCTCGACGCCAACATTTTCGATACCCGCAGCGGCCCGCGCATGGCCTACGAATTTGCCAAGGGCCGCGAGATCGAATTGCCAGGTACCGGCATCCGCCAAAGATTATTGGCACCGCTTGACTTTGCTGCGGTGACAGACCATGCAGAGGGCATGGGGGCCCTGCACAGCTGTTTCGACCGCGCAGGCGCTGCCTACTGGACGCTGGACTGCATTGGCATTCGCCACCAGGTGCTGCTGATCTTTCCGCGCCTGTTTGCCAATGTGCAACAGTCGGGTGCAAGTCTGGCGCAAAACAATCCGCGCATGTGCGGAACCACTGGCAAGGCCTGCCTGGACGGTGGCAAGAGCGTGTGGCTGGAAATGCAGGCGGCAGCCCGGGAACACTACGAGCCCGGCACCTTCACCACCTTCAACGGTTTTGAGTACAGTCCCACACTGGTACGCGGAGGCATGCTGCACCGCAATGTGATTTTCCGGGGCGACACCGTGCCGTTGAATGTGTTCTCGGCGATGGACGGGTTTGTGGAAGACCTGATGCGCTGGCTCGATGTGCAATGCAAGGGTGATTGCAAAGTGCTCACCATTCCCCACAACCCCAACTTCTCCTGGGGCCTGATGTTTGGCGACACCAACAGCGATGGCACGCCCCTTACTGCCGCCAATCTGGCGTTGCGCGCCAAGTACGATGCGCTGATCGAGGTGTTCCAGGCCAAGGGCAGCTCGGAGTGCACACCGGGTGCCGGCAGCACCGACGAGCAATGTGCCTTCGAGAATATTTTCCCGGCGTGTACCGCACAGGAGAGCACTGTCGACGCGCTGACGGGCCAGCACACCAGTCGCTGCGTGGCGAGCAACGACATGGTGCGCAATGTGCTCAAGCGGGGACTGGTCGATGCAAACAAGTGGGGATTCAACCCCTACAAACTGGGCATCATCGGCTCGACCGACAACCACAACGGCGCACCCGGTGACACGCAGGAAAGTACCTGGAATGGCCATGGTGGTGTCAACGATGCCAAACCCGAGCAGCGCCTGGGTATCAAGCGCGGGCTGGTGGCCAAGGTCGTGGGGCTCTCTCCGGGCATCATCAATCCTGGTGGCTTGGTGGGCGTATGGGCCGAACAGAACACCCGTGAGGCGATCTGGGATGCACTGGCACGCAAGGAGGCGTTTGGCACCAGCGGCACCCGGGTGCGGGTGAGGCTGTTTGCCGGGTTTGATTTTCCTGCTGATCTGCATACCCGCTCGGACGCTGTCGCTTTTGCCTATCGGAAGGGCGTGCCCATGGGAGGCGACCTGGCGCCCATCGCGGCGAGTGGCGCACCGTCGCTGCTGGTGATGGCTTTGCGCGACGCCAATTCAGCACCCTTGCAGCGTATCCAGGTCGTCAAAGGGTGGGTCAGTGGCAGCGACACCAGAGAGCAGGTGTTTGATGTTGCCTGCTCAGACGGCATAGCGCCCGACCCCACCACGCACCGCTGTCGCGACAACGGCGCGAAAGTCAACCTGAGCGATTGCAGTATCTCCACGGACAAGGGCGCGTCGTCCCTGTCCACCACATGGCGCGATCCCGATTTCAACCCGGCGGTGGCTGCTTTCTACTACGTGCGTGTGCTGGAAAACCCGGTCTGCCGTTACAGTCAGCGCGATGCCTTGAAGCTCGGTGCCGAACACCCGACCAATGTGCCCAAGACCATTCAGGAGCGGGCCTGGACGTCACCGATCTGGTACACCCCCAGAGGGAGCTGAATTGCTACTGAATTAGTAGCTCCTTACGCACAGCCTGTGTGCGTAAAAGCCACTTTTTGCTTAAGGTAATATCCGAACCTTCGGGGCGCTTTGCGATGGCGTGCGTCGCCATCAGACCAACCCGTGACCGTCGCATCGGCTTCACTCCGAACCCATTGAAGTCAAGTTTTTCCAGCCCATGACACGAGGAATTTCATGCACTTTGCTCACCGCTTTATAGCCCTGGCCTGCGCTGGTATCAGTGCCGGTTTAATAGGCACTTCTGCGTACAGTGCACCTGGTGCCGCCCCAACGGTTGCGGCAGTTCAGTCCGCAAACGGCACCATCAACGTCCGCTATGAGAAATACAAGCTCGGCAACGGCCTGGAGGTCATCCTGGTGGAAGATCACAAACTGCCGCTGGTCGCCTTCAATCTATGGGTGCATGTGGGATCACGCAACGAAGCGGCTGGACAAACTGGCTTTGCCCATCTGTTTGAACACCTGTTGTTTGCCGGGTCCAAACACATTGCCCGGGGGCAAGCCGACAAGCTGGTCGATTCGGTGGGTGGTACCGACTCCAATGGCTCCACCAATTTGGATAGGACCAACTACTACTTCACCTTGCCTTCCAGCGAATTGGAACTTGGCCTTTGGATCAAGTCCGACATGCTGGGCTACATGACCGATCAGGTAGACACGATTGCCCTGGCCAATCAGCAGGACGTGGTGCGCAATGAACGCCGGGAGTCTGTGGAGAACCAGCCCTACGGGTTGACCTATGAGGTGCTCTTTGAAAACCTGTTTCCCAAAGGTCACCCTTACCACTCGTTGATAGTTGGATCCCATACCGACATTCAGTCCATCAAGCTCGAAGACGTAAAGTCATTTGCGCGAACCTACTATCGACCCAACAACGCCACTCTGGTGCTGGCAGGTGACTTCAAACCTGCACAGGCCAAGAAGCTGGTTCAAAAGTACTTTGGCGCTCTCAAGGCTGGGGAGCCGGTGCCAATGGTTCAAGTCAGGCAACCCGTTCTTGCTGAAGAAAAAAGGGTCCAGCTCAACGATCGTGTGGAACTCTCCGCACTGAACATCGCATGGAATACACCCGCCTGGTTTCAGCCAGGGGATGCTGAATTGGACATTGCAGCGAGCATTCTTGGCAGTGGGAAGGCCAGTCGCTTGTACAAGAAGCTGGTTTACGAACGGCAAATTGCCCAGTCGGTTTCGGTACATCAAAGTTCAGCCAAGCTGGGGTCGGTGTTCGGGGTAAACGCTGTGGCGCGCCCAAACCAGTCGCTGGCTGATATCGAAGCGCTGGTGGATTCGGAAATTGCAGCGCTGGCAAAGACTCCACCGTCCACAGAGGAAGTGCAGCGCGCGCTTTCAGCAATTGAGATGAACATGGTGTCGCAACTGGAAAAGGTGGGCACCTTGGCCGACACCCTGAACTCCTACAGCCAAGGCACTGGCGACCCCAACTTTGTGGGCAAGGATTTGGCGCGCTACAGGGCAGTAACACCCGAGTCAGTCAGCACAGTGGTCGCCACCTATTTGCGCAAAAGTGCACGGGTCGTGGTCGAAACTACCCCTGGCGAGAAGAAGTTGCCTGCCGAGGTGGCTACACCTCCTGTGCCGACAGAAATCGTCAAGGGGGAGGCACTGAACGATGATGAAGCGTGGCGTGCCAGCCGACCTGGGTCGACAAAGGCCAGCCCCTTGACGCTTCCAGCCGCGAAACGATTCGCGTTGGCCAATGGGCTCACCGTGCTGCATGTACCGAAGAAAGGCCTGCCACTGGTCAGTGCAACCCTGATCGTGCGTGCTGGCCAATCCGCAAATCCCTCGGGTACGCCAGGACTGGCAAGCTTTACCGCAGCAATGCTCCAGGAGGGCACCACCAATCGAACTTCACAGCAACTTGCCGACGAGATCGCCAGTCTGGGTTTGCAGCTAAGAGCCAGTGCGGGGAGCGAAGAGACGCGCATCCATGTGAGCGGCTTGAAGGCCAAATTCAAACAAGGCCTGACGCTGGTAGCCGACATGGCGCTCCATCCGGCATTTGATCAGGCAGAGGTAGAGCGACTCAAGGGTTCACGCCGCGGCGCGCTGGCGCAGCAGCGTTCATCCCCGGCATCGGTAGCTGGGGTCGTCAGTAACTTGGCCCTGTTCGGTGATGAGCACCCCTTGGGCTACAGCGCATTGGGCAATGAAGAGAGCATCAAGGCTACCGACAGCGCAGCACTCAAGCAGTTCTGGCTGAACCACTATCGTCCAGATCAGACGGCACTGGTGGTTGCCGGTGATATTGATGAGAAGGAGCTTCGCCCGTTGGTTCAGAGCTTGTTTGGGGGTTGGAAGAAGCCTGTCATGGATTTGAAGCTTACTCAAGCGAGGGCTGCAAAGACAACGACGGCCAAGGTTGTTGTGGTCGACAAGCCCGGCTCACCTCAAACTGCGCTCTCGGTTGTCAGTATGGGACCCCTTGCCAACCATCCTGAATCGGCATCGTTGAAGGTAATGAACAATGCTCTGGGGGGGCTCTTTACCTCGCGCATCAACACCCAGTTGCGGGAAGTCAAGGGCTACACCTACGGTGTCTATTCCGGCTATTCCATGGGGCGCGAGACCGGTCAATTTGGAATCCGGGGTAGTGTGCGAACGGACATCACTGGCGCCGCACTGGTCGACCTATTCAAAGAGATAGATGGAATGCGTGCAGAACCGCTGGGTGAAGAAGAACTCAGCCGTGTGCGCAACGCACAATTACTCGCGTTGCCAGGGCTATTTGACACGAACTTTGCAGTAGCCGACAGCTACGCCAGCGAGTGGTCACGCGGACTATCACCTGACAGTATCGTCAAACTGCCTGGCAAATATGCCGCGGTAACCGCCAGGAGTGCATTTGAAGCGGCGAAGACATTCGTGGACCCGAAAGCACTGATTGTGGTGGCCGTCGGAGACAAGGCAAAGTTGCTGCCGCAGTTGGAGGCTTTGGGCCGTATGCCGCTGGAGATGCGTGACAGCTCTGGCAAACTGGTGGCACCTTGAGCTTGGATGGGATCATCTCCTGCACTGGACCGCATACCGTTGCACAGCAAGAATGCTATGAAATAAGTAGCTGCTCACGCAAATTCAGCGGGCGTGATAGCCATTATTTCTTAAAGAATATCCGAGCCTTCTGGACGCTTTTCGACGGCGTGAACCAGGTGTTTGGCGATGATGGACTTCAGGTACTGGGCCATCTTGGCGTCAGCCGCAGGGCGGTTCAATGCCTGGTGACTGCCGACGATGGCCAGGTACAGCAGCCCCGAGAGTTCCTGTGCGGCGTCCTCATTGCCGGTGAGGCGTGCATAGTGGGCCTGGAGCATCTGTAGCCGGGAGCGGTCGACTTCTTCCAGCATCTGTGCAATCGCAGCATCTTTGCCAGCCTGGCTGCGCAAGGCTTGCTCGAAGCGGTCGTTGTGCTGGTCATGTTCGGTCAAGGTGATGCTCTGGTCGAGCACCTGAAGAATCCGTGCCACCGGTTCGACCCCATTGGGCGCTTTCGATGCAGAGAGCGTGGCAATCTCGTGGCGATGCCAGCGGTCAATGAGTGCCGCAATCAGCTCTGCATGGTCTGTGAAGTGCCAATAGAAACTGCCTCGTGTCACACCCAGGGTCTGGGCAAGCACCAGCACGCGCACCGCTCCCAGCCCACCGTCGACCGCCGCCTGAAAAGCTGCATCAAGCCAGTCGTCGCGGGTGAGCCTCGCTGCGGCTGGTTCCGCTTTTTCTGGTGGGGTAGCGCGGGCGGATGCAGTACGCGGCATGTAAAACAGGTCAGGTTTCAAGCCACGGATGGACCAAACAGGTCCACCCGGTCGGTGATGATGCCGTCGGTGTCCAACGCCATGAGATGCTCCACCGCCCACTCATCGTTCACCGTATAACTCAGCGCGCGCAACTCGGCGCTGTGGGCCTGGGTGACACTGCTGGTGTCCCACAGTGCGTAGTTGCAAACGACCGCCACACACTCCAGGGTGAGCGCGGTTTCCAGCCAGCCCATGGACAAGCTGTCAAGCAACAGGCCACGCGGTAGTTCGGGCTGCGTCTCCATCGCGCCGCGTAGCGCTTCAGGCTCAAACGATGTCAGTAGCGGCGGCACGGCCTGGCCCTGCCAAAGGCGCGCAGCGTACTGGGCTACCACTTCGCCGGTACGCCTCTCTTGCCCGGGTGTGGGCTTGATCTCGATGTTTAGAAAGTAGCCATTGCGCAGACAAAACGCAGCAATGGCTTCGAGCGTGGGCAATGGCTCGCCCGCGTAGGCGCGTGAATGCCAGCTGCCGGCATCGAGCTGCGAGAGCGTCTCCCACGGGTATTTGCCAGCGGTCGCGCTGTTGCCCGGGCCAATCTTGGCGCGGGCGTTGGTGGTGCGTTTGAGCGAGGCATCGTGCAGCAGGAACGGAATGCCGTCGGCGCTGAGTTTGACATCGCACTCAAACATGCGGTAGCCGTAGCTTGCCCCCACACGAAACGCCGCCAGTGTGTTCTCCGGCGCCAGTTTGCCGGCCCCACGGTGTGCAATCCAGCGCGGGTAGGGCCAGTGGGGCAGGGTGGTGGTCATAGGTCAACTCTCTTGCCGTTGGCGGCGTCAAAGTGGTGCACGCGGTTGGCGCGCGGCGTCACATGCAGCGTGGCACCGAGGCGGGGCACGGCTTGCGACTCTTCGGTGCGGATGATCACCAGTTCATCGGCCGCGCCATGCGCCCAGCGTCCGTAGACGAGCCGCTCGGCGCCCAGCATTTCCACCGCATCCACCGTCAGCGCCCAGCCGGTGTCAGTAATATCCAGGTGCTCGGGGCGCACACCCGTAATGGTGCCGGGCGTGGCATCGGGCGCGTTCTTGAGCAGGTTCATGGGGGGCGATCCGATAAAGCTCGCTACAAAGGTGGTGGCGGGCCGGGTGTACACCTCCTCGGGCGTGCCAAACTGTTCCATCACCCCGGCGTTCATCACAATCATGCGCTGAGCCAGTGTCATGGCCTCGACCTGATCGTGGGTGACAAACAGCGACGTGATGCCGAGCTCCCGGTGCAGCTTTTGAATCTCCAGCCGGGTCTGGGCCCGCAATTTGGCGTCCAGGTTGGACAGGGGCTCATCAAACAGAAAGACCTGTGGCTGGCGCACGATGGCGCGCCCCATCGCCACCCGCTGGCGCTGGCCACCCGAGAGCTCGCGCGGTTTGCGCTGCATGAAGGGGCCAATTTCCAGTATGCGAGCTGCCTTGTCCACCCGTGCCTTGATTTCCTCCAGCGGCACCTTGGCAATCTTCAGACCGTAGGCCATGTTGTCAAACACGCTCATGTGTGGATAGAGGGCGTAGTTCTGGAACACCATGGCGATGTCGCGGTCGCTCGGCTCGATGTTGTTGACGACCTTGTCGTTGATAGCGATCTCGCCGCCGGTGATTTCTTCCAGGCCCGCCACCATGCGCAGGAGCGTTGACTTGCCGCAACCGGATGGTCCCACGATAACGATGAACTCGCCATGTGCAATTTCGGCATTGACCCCATGAATGACCGGCACTGCCTTGGCGCCGATGCCATAGCGTTTGACGACGTTGCGAAGAGAAATAGATGCCATGAATGGGTTTTCTTATCGAAATAGTGTCGAGCTGGAATGGGCCTTGGGGTTTGGGCCGATTTGTGCGCATTTGGCACCATGAGGCCCAGGCCCCAAGGCCCATTCCAGCGGTGTATCCGGAGCGCTGACAAAGTCATATTGGTATTCGGGCAGCTGAAAGCCAGGAACAGCCGGCCTCATGGTGCCAAATGCGCACAAATCGGCCGGCCGTCCCTGGCTTCCAGCAGCCTGTTGGTTGGTCCGCGATGCCGAAGAAAAACATGTCTGGCGCATCATTTTTCGGTGTCCACAAGGCCCTTGATGAACCACCGCTGCATGAGGATGACTACTACCGCCGGCGGCAGCATGGCAAGGATGGCGGTGGCCATCACGATGTTCCACTCGTTGCCCGAGTCACCACCGGCAATCATGCGTTTGATACCCACCACCACCGGGTACATGTCTTCGCTGGTGGTAGCCAGCAGCGGCCAAAGGTACTGGTTCCAGCCGTAGATGAACTGGATGACAAAAAGTGCCGCGATCGACGTGCGCGACAGGGGTAGCAAAATGTCCTTGAAGAACCGCATTGGCCCGGCACCATCCATGCGGGCTGCTTCGAGCAACTCGTCGGGCACCGTCATGAAAAACTGGCGAAACAAAAAAGTCGCGGTGGCCGAGGCAATCAAGGGTACTGTCAGGCCGGCATAGCTATTGAGCATGCCCAGATCGGACACCACCTTGTAGGTCGGGCCAATGCGCACCTCCACCGGCAGCATCAGAGTGATGAAAATCGCCCAGAAAAACAGCGAGCGAAAGGGAAAACGGAAGTAGACCAGCGCAAATGCAGACAGAAGAGAGATGGTGATCTTGCCGAAGGTGATGATGAGCGCCGTCATCAGGCTGATCCACATCATGCGCGCCACCGGCGCGTTCGAGCCCGCACCGCCGCCTTGGCCGGTGAGAGCGGCCACGTAGTTTTCCCACAAGTGGCCGCCGGGCAACAGCGGCATGGGTGCTTGCAGGATGTCTTGTGCGGTGTGGGTGGATGCGACAAAGGCCAAGTAGAGCGGAAACGCCACAATCAGCATGCCCAACACCATGATGGCGTGGGCCAGCAAGTCCAGTAACGGGCGGCGTTCAACCATGAAGTACGAGTCTCATCAGTACTGAACCTTCTTCTCGATGTACCGGAACTGGAACACCGTCATGGCAATCACCACGAACATCAGGATCACCGACTG
>JAIFLV010000051.1 GCA_020048895.1 Rhodoferax sp.
CAGGACGTTGATAGGTCGGGTGTGGAAGCGCAGTAATGCGTTAAGCTAACCGATACTAATTGCTCGTGCGGCTTGACCCTATAACTTTGATTCACGCAAGTTCAGTAATGAATATGTCGTGCTTCAAGGAAGTTATGCCAAGTTGACGCATTCAAAAACCTTCGCAGCAATGCGAAGGGTCGAAAAGACAAGCTGATTAGCTCTATAAATTGGTTGTGCAGACCTCGGGTCTGTGCGACAACAAGTTATGCCTGACGACCATAGCGACTTGGTACCACTCCTTCCCATCCCGAACAGGACAGTGAAACGAGTCTGCGCCGATGATAGTGCGGGTTCCCGTGTGAAAGTAGGTCATCGTCAGGCTATTAATAGCCTAAAACGCCCCATCGAAAGATGGGGCGTTTTTTTTTTGTTCACGCTGCTTTCAGGTGACGTGCCAGAACATCATGTCCGATTGATTGGCTGGAGTCAAATAACTGAGCCATTAGTGCCGCCTCGCGTTCCTCAATCATCTTCAGGAATTTCGTGGCCAGTCCTTTTTGGGCAGACATGCCGGCAAATGTATCGAACCCTGCTTCAAGGAAGCTTTGAAGGGCGCCTAAACCCGTTGCCATGGCCGGGCGGCGCATCATGCGAAGCATCATGCGCAACCCCGGCGTTCTGGTCAGTCTTTCAAGTTCAGAGCCAATCTCAATGACCAGGTTCAACTGGATGGTGCGGTCCTCGGAGCGCCCCACAGTTCTCCATGCCGACAGATACCGGTCCACTTCCTCGCTGGTGTTCCTCGTACATTGCAACCAGGAATCGGCCATCGCGTAGTCGAATTCTTCGGTCAGTACATGGAGTTGCGCTAGCGCGACGGCAGTAGCCACCACTTGGTCCGGAAAGATTCTCTGCAGCGCACCTGCAATCCTGGCAAATTGTGCGTCGCGTTGGGAGTAGTCCTTTTCGCTATACAGCTCGACCAGAAAGAACCGTGCGGCGGCCCCATACTCCTGGGTTGCCAGGGCATCGTGGTAGGTTCCCGAGAACCTGCGTGCCTGCAAACTCTTGATGGATGTGACAGCCGACTGCAAATGGGGAGAAGCGGCTGACAAATGGCGCAGAGCGGCGACTCTCGCCACAGCATCCCGAATTGTTTCTGCTGCATTCATCAAGCGCTGAGTTTACTTCCAAGGCCAAGGTTGGCGTTGGTTCCCGTCCACAACTGAGCCCATGCACGGAACATTGGGCTGCAGAGACTAGGGAAAACCCTTATATTCTCTCCATGTTGGAAGCTAAAGACCTCATCAGGGCAACCTTGGACACGGGCCGTGCGCTGATGCGTATTCCCAAAGACGATGGCCAACCGCGTACAGCACCCGTAGAAACACCAGTCCTGATACCCATCAGGTCGCTGGGAGTGAATCATCGCGGCCGAATCGCGAAGCATCTGCTGGCTTTGTCGCCCCAAGACCGCTACCTTCGGTTTGGCTATGCTGCACAGGATTCTCACATTGAGCGTTACGTGGCGGGGTTGGACTTTGACCGTGATGAGATCTTTGGCATCTACAACCGGAAACTTCAATTGTTGGCAGTAGCGCATTTGGCCTACTCTATAGATGCCGAATTTCAGTCTTGCGCGGAGTTTGGAGTTTCTGTTTCAGCTGCAGCGCGTGGAAGACATTACGGCACCCGACTATTTGAACGGGCGGCGATGCATGCGCGCAACGATGGCGTGAATCTGATGTTCATTCACGCTCTGAGTGAAAACTCGACCATGCTCAACATTGCGCGCAATGCCGGGGCACGCGTTGAGCGTGACGGAAGCGAGTCAGAGGCATTTCTCTATCTGCCAAGGCCGACCTTGGATAGCCGCCTCACAGAACTGGTGGAAGAGCAGTTGGCACAGACAGACTACCGAATCAAACTTCAGGCAAAGCAGTTCTGGCGGATCCTTACCAATATACAAAAGATGCGTCGTAACCTCAACGGCGACAGCGCGGCGCACTAATTGCGATTGCAGGCAGGTTTGGGTTTTCCAAATCCGCTATCCTTCGGGTATCTCAATTAAGGCGTTTTTCGCCCCTAACTCAGTGTCCGAAACCCACCCCGCACGCATGCTCGACCGGGAAGACAAGCGCACATTTCTGCAAAAACTCGCGGAATTCATCCATCCTGGGCCTGACTCGACCGACGAATTGATCGAGTCGCTGGCCGAGGCTCAGGACAACAACATCATCGGGGCCGAGTCGCGCGCCATGCTCGAAGGCGTCATACGCATGGCCGATATGACGGCTGGGGACGTCATGGTCGCAGCAACGCGCATGGATATGCTCGATATTGACCAGCCGATGGACGATTTGCTGCACACGGTGATCGACACCGGCCACTCACGATTCCCCATTTTTGACGGTGACCGCGAGAATGTCATTGGCATACTTATGGCCAAGGATTTGCTGAAATTGCAACGCGCGCCAGAACTCAATATCCGTGCACTGTTGCGCCCGGCGGTTTTTATTCCGGAAACAAAGGGTCTCAACGACTTGCTGCGCGAATTCCGTGGAAACCGCAACCATCTGGCCATTGTGATTGATGAATTTGGCCGCGTGGCCGGCTTGATCACCATCGAAGATGTGCTGGAACAAATCGTTGGCGAGATCGAGGACGAGTTTGATGTGGCCGAAGACGATGGCGATATTTTTGGGCTGGCCGACCGCACCTATCGGGTCAGCGGTGACACTCCCATTGAACGCGTCAATGACGCCTTCTCGGTCAATCTGGTCGGTTCCGACCCCGATGACCACTTCGACACCATTGGTGGGCTGATCGCCCATGAGATGGGTCATGTACCCAAACGGGGGGAACGATTCACTATCGGGGGCTTGACCTTTGTCGTCATGTTGACCAAGGGTGGTGCGGTTCGGTGGTTTCGCGTTTCGCCTGCCGACGACGCTGCGGCTTGAGAACGCTCTTTACCAGCGGCAGCGCGGGCCGCTCTCAAGCTTTGTCCAAAGCCGCGATTGCTACTGTTTTGATAGCTGGTTGCGCAAGCGCAGCAAGCGTTGTATGGCCTTTTTCCTTTATCGCTCAGATGGGTCAGCCCATCTGGTGGCTGCAGATTCTCGCCATGGCCGTACTGGTTTTCGTCGTGCAGCGGGCCCCAGGCGCGCGTCACGCCGCCGCCTACGGCCTGCTGTTTTCCACCGCCTGGCTGAGTGCCACTTTCTGGTGGCTGTTTATTGCGATGCACACCTACGGCGGACTGCATCCCGTTTTGACAGTGGTCGCCATCGTTGCCCTTGCCGCAGCGCTGGGCCTGTATTACGCAGGTGCTGCGGCTGTCTATCGGCGACTCTGCAACACATCGCCAGTGTGGGCTGCACTTGTATTTTCTGCTGCCTGGACCATGGCAGAAATGGCCCGAGGCACGTGGCTTACCGGTTTTGGTTGGGGTGCTATGGGTTATGCCCATGTCGATGGCCCTTTGGCAGCACTCGCACCATGGGTTGGCGCTTACGGGATCGGGGCCGTGGCGGCCTGGCTCGCTGCGTCCCTCGTGCTCTGGCCCAGCAGCCGTTGGAGCCAGCGTGCCATGGTGGTTACGTGCATTGCAGCAGGGGCACTTCTGATCAACGGGCCCCCCCGATGGTCGACCGCAGCAGGCACCCTGACGGTGACGTTGCTGCAAGGCAATATTCCCCAGGACGAGAAATTCGAAACGGGCTCAGGCGTGCCGCTGGCACTGCACTGGTATAGCGAGCAACTCCAAACGGCAAAAGGCAGTTTGGTAGTTGCCCCGGAAACTGCCATTCCACTGTTGCCGCAGGAACTTGACCCTGCCTATTGGGATGCATTGAGAGCGCGCTTCTCCGCTGCTACCAGTTCCCAGGCTGCGCTGATTGGCATGCCCTGGGGAAACTACATGCAGGGCTATACCAATAGCGTGATTGGCCTGAGGCCGCAGCAGACCGACGTGTGGCGTTACGACAAGCACCATTTGGTACCGTTTGGGGAGTTCATTCCGCCCTGGTTCAAGTGGTTTACCCGCATGATGAACATACCGCTCGGCGATTTCAACCGGGGCGATTTGGGCCAGGCGTCTTTCACTTGGAACGGGCAGCGCCTGGCACCCAATATCTGCTACGAAGACCTGTTCGGCGAGGAACTGGGTGTTCGTTTCCTGGACCCTGCCACCGCGCCCACCATCTTTGTCAACGTCAGCAACATCGGCTGGTTTGGTGATACCACTGCCATCGACCAGCACCTGCAGATTTCCCGCATGCGTGCGCTCGAGTTTGAGCGGCCATTCGTGCGGGCCACCAACACCGGGGCCACCGTCATCATCGACCACCAGGCACGCATTGCCGGGGCGCTGCCACGCCAAACCCGTGGTGTGCTCGAGGGCGAAGTGCAGGGCAGGCAGGGGACAACACCCTTTGCGTGGTGGGTGGCACGCTTGGGGTTGTGGCCGCTGTGGCTGGTTGCACTGGGGATCGTTGCGATCGCCTGGCGCAAGGCGCTATCGAAATAGAAGCGCTCTACGCACGTCCCTGTTGCCTCAACGACGTTTTTTGCTGCTACGCATTGCTGCGAAAGCGCGTGCAGTTCATGGCAACGCTGGTGAATCCATTCCCGTCGCGGCCTTGCAGGGGTGTGAACCTTAGAATTCAGGCTTTGCGTATCGCTTCCGGGTCTTCACCACAATGCTTACTTTTCAGCAAATCATTCTTCGTCTGCAGGACTATTGGGACGCACAGGGCTGCGCCTTGTTGCAGCCCTACGACATGGAAGTCGGGGCCGGAACGTCCCATACCGCCACCTTTTTGCGGGCGCTAGGCCCGGAGCCGTGGAAGGCCGCCTACGTACAGCCCAGCCGCCGCCCCAAGGACGGCCGTTATGGCGAGAACCCCAATCGGCTGCAGCACTACTACCAGTACCAGGTGGTCCTGAAGCCCGCCCCCAGCAATATTCTGGAGTTGTACCTGGGGAGCCTGGAGGCGCTGGGATTCGATCTCAAGAAGAACGACATCCGTTTTGTCGAGGACGACTGGGAGAACCCCACGCTGGGCGCCTGGGGTCTGGGCTGGGAGGTCTGGCTCAACGGCATGGAGGTCACGCAGTTCACCTACTTCCAGCAGGTCGGCGGCATTGACTGCCGCCCCATCACGGGCGAAATCACCTACGGTCTGGAGCGGCTGGCCATGTACTTGCAGGGAGTGGACAACGTCTACAACCTGACCTGGACGAAGCGCCCTGACGGGTCCACGTTGAGCTACGGCGACGTCTACAAGCAAAACGAGGTGGAGCAATCCACCTACAACTTTGAGCACAGCGATGCCGAGTTTCTTTTCACTGCGTTCGGAGCTCATGAGAAACAGGCCAAGCACCTGATGGAGCAACAACTCGCCCTGCCTGCTTACGAGCAGGTGCTCAAGGCAGCCCACAGCTTCAACCTGCTGGACGCGCGCGGTGCCATCAGCGTCACCGAGCGCGCTGCCTACATCGGACGCATCCGCAACCTGGCGCGTAGTGTGGCGCAGAGCTATTTCGAAAGTCGCCAGCGCCTTGGCTTCCCCATGGCCCCGCGCGAGTGGGTGGAGCAAATGCAATGAAAGACCAGAATAACGCCATGTCATCCGAAAATCTGTTGGTCGAACTGTTCGTCGAAGAGCTTCCACCCAAGGCATTGAGGAAGTTGGGGGACGAATTTGCCGCCCAACTGACTCAGCAACTACAGTCCATGGGCCTGACCAGTCCCGACTCCGTCACCACAGCGTTTGCTTCCCCTCGGCGGTTGGCTGCCCACGTGACGCAGGTACTTGCCAAGGCCAGTGACAAGGCAGTGCAACAAAAGCTTATGCCGGTGTCAGTCGGGCTGGATGCCTCGGGCCAGGCCATGCCCGCCTTGCTCAAGAAACTGCAGGCACTGGGTGCCGATGTTTCCAACCCTGTGGCCGCAGTGGCGTCGCTCAAGCGTGCACCGGATGGCAAGGCCGAGGCGCTGCTTTACGACAGCCTCGTGACCGGTGCCAGCCTCGACACAGGCCTGCAAAAGGCGCTGGAAGAGGCTATTGCGAAACTCCCTATCCCCAAGGTGATGACCTACCAGCTGGAATCTGACTGCGCCTTGCCCGGATGGACCAGCGTGAATTTTGTTCGACCCGCCCACTCCCTGGTGGCGCTGCACGGCAAGAACGTTGTGTCTGTCAAGGTGCTGGGTTTGCGCGCAGGCAATACAACGCAAGGCCACCGTTTTGAAGCGGCAGTTTCGCCGGTGGTGCTGGACGATGCCGATCACTATGCGCAAACATTGGCGCGTGACGGTGCGGTGATCGCATCCTTTGCCGCGCGCAAGGCAGAGATCGCGCGCCAGCTCGAAGCAGCAGCGGCGCGCATCGGCAATGGCGTGCGCCCCATCGAAGACGACGCCCTGCTCGATGAAGTGACGGCGCTGGTGGAGCGACCCAACGTACTGGTGTGTGCCTTTGAGAAGGAGTTTCTCGAGGTGCCCCAAGAGTGCCTGATTCTGACCATGAAGGCCAACCAGAAGTACTTCCCGCTGCTGGATGCGGCAGGCAAGCTCACCAATAAGTTCCTGGTGGTGTCCAACATTAGCCCGACGGATGCCAGCTTCGTCATCGGTGGCAACGAGCGGGTGGTGCGACCGCGCCTGGCCGACGCGAAGTTCTTCTTTGACCAGGACCGCAAGAAAACGCTCGCTTCCCGTGTCGAAGGCTTGTCCAAGGTGGTGTACCACAACAAGCTCGGCACCCAGGGTGAGCGGGTCGAGCGGGTGCGCGTGATCGCGAGAATGATAGCGTCGCAGTTGGGTGACACCACACTGGTCGCGCAAGCCGACCAGGCCGCGCAACTGGCCAAGACCGACCTGGTGACCGACATGGTGGGTGAGTTCCCTGAACTGCAAGGGATCATGGGTGGCTATTACGCACTGAACGATGGGCTGCGTGAGACGGTGTCGCACGCCATCGAAGACCACTACAAGCCGCGCTTTGCCGGCGACGCCCTGCCGCGCAATACGGCGGGTCTGGTGGTAGCGTTGGCCGACAAGCTGGAGACGCTGGTTGGCATGTTTGGCATCGGCAACCTGCCCACTGGTGACAAAGACCCGTTTGCCCTGCGCCGCCACGCGCTGGGTGTGATCCGCATGCTGGTCGAGAAAGACCTGCCCCTGGATGTGTCCGCGCTGGTGCAAGGCGCCGTGCCGGCATTCGGCCCATTGATCACCGATGCGTCCGCTGCCCTGGTCGACTTTATGTTTGACCGTTTGGCTGGTTCCCTGCGCGAGCAGGGCTACAGCGCGCAAGAGGTCGATGCGGTGCTCGCCCTGCGACCGCAGCGCCTTGGCGATGTGGCCAAGCGCCTCACTGCAGTGCGCGCCTTTGCCGCATTGCCCGAAAGCCCTGCTTTGGCTGCCGCCAACAAACGCATCAGCAATATCCTGAAAAAGACCGACGATGCGCAAGCCCATGTGAACGAAATGCTGCTGCAAGAGGCAGCCGAAAAGACACTTTTTGCCGCCATGCAAACCGTGCTCCCCCAGGCCCAAAGCCAGTGGCAGGCGGGTGACTACACGTCCTGCCTGCAGTCGCTGGCCGCACTGCGCGCGCCGGTGGATGCATTCTTTGCAGACGTGATGGTCAATGCCGAGCAATTGGACTTGCGCTTGAACCGACTGGGCCTGCTCAAGAGCCTGCACACCGCCATGAACCGTGTCGCTGACCTTTCCCGTCTGGCAAGCTAATATGCTGTCCCCCACATGCACTTCGTTCTCGGCACTCCGAGCGGCTGCATCAGACCCGTGGTTTCGAAAGGTCATATGAAGTTGGTCATCCTCGATCGCGACGGCACCATCAATGTCGACAGCACCGACTACATCAAGTCGCCCGAAGAATGGCAGCCTTTGCCGGGGGCACTGGAAGCGATCGCGCGGTTGACCCACGCTGGCTGGCATGTGGTGGTTGCGACCAACCAGTCCGGGTTGGGACGGGGGCTTTTCGACGTGGCTACCCTCAACGCCATGCACGCCAAGTTGCACACCATGCTGGCAGCCGTGGGGGGGCGCGTGGATGCCATTTTTTACTGCCCGCACGCGCCTGATGAGGGCTGCCGATGCCGCAAGCCCGAGCCCGGTCTGTTTGAACAGATCGGCGAACGGTATGGCATGGAGTTCAAGGGAGTACCCGCAGTGGGTGACTCGGTGCGAGACCTTGTGGCCTGTGTTGCAGCAGGCTGCGAACCACATCTGGTGCTGACCGGTAAAGCGGAAGGTTTGCGCGGCAGGCCGCTGCCCGAAGGATTTCCACCCAATACCGTGGTGCATCTGGACCTGACCGCGTTTGCTGACTTTTTGACCCGACGCGAAGCCCCCGAAGTTCAGGCGCGTCGCCCGGACACTTTGATGCCCTGATGTCCGCCATTCGCTCCATTGCACACTTGCTTTGGATGGCTGTGACGGTGATTCCGTACACACTGGCCATTTTGATCACATCGTTTCTCGGAGTGCGACAGGCCACGGTGTACCGCATCGCCGCCGCCTGGCTCTCGTTAAGTGTCAGCGGAGCGCGCGTCATTTTGGGCATCCAGACACGCATTACTGGGATGGAGAACCTCCCGCCGGGTGAGAAAAGTCCGGCAGTGTTACTGGTCAAACACCAGTCGACGTTTGAGACCTTTCTGATGCCGGCCATCATGCCGCACCCGCTGGCCTACGTCTTCAAGAAAGAACTGCTCTACGTGCCGTTTTTTGGCTGGTCGATTGGCCGCCTGGACATGATCCACATCGATCGCAGCCTGAAAACACAGGCGTTTCGGCGCGTGGTCGAGCAGGGTAAGGAGCGCCTGGCGCAGGGTGTCTGGATCATCATGTTTCCCGAGGGCACGCGGGTCGAGCGTGGTGAAAAAGGGGTTTACGAGACCAGTGGTACGCGCCTGGCCGTGCAGACTGGTGCGCCGGTCATTCCGATCGCGGTAACTTCAGGCAAATGCTGGCCACGCAAGGCATTTCTCAAGACGCCGGGTATCGTCGATGTGTCGATTGGCAAGCCCATTCCGAGTGTGGGGCGGCACCACAAGGAGCTGATGCAGGAAGTGGAAGACTGGATTGAGGCCGAGATGCGGCGTCTCGACCCCGAGGCCTATCATGGGTAGTCCATGAAGAGCCTGCTGCGTTATACCTTGGACCTATTTGAGGCCCCCGCGCCCGTGGATAGTGCGCAGGCAGCTCCTGAAAACATAGCAACTACGGTGTTTCAGCATCCCCACACTGACCGCCAGGCGCGCCTGGGGAACGCGACGGTGGGCTACCGGTTCCAGCGCGCACGCCGGCGCACCATCGGCTTTGCCATTGGCCCCGATGGGCTGGTAGTGCGTGCCCCGCGTTGGACCCCACTCTACGAAGTGGAGGCTGCACTGCAGGAAAAGGCCGACTGGATAGTGCGCAAGCTCCAGGAGATGCGGGAACGCCAGGCGCGTCAGGATGGCACGCGTCTGGAGTGGCGCGATGGCGCAACATTGCCCTTTCTGGGCGAGCCGGTGGTCGTGCAACTTGATCCGGCACACGCATTTCTGGAGTCAGGTGCGCAGCTAAGTCCGGCAGCACCGAACGGCCATAAGTCGCTCAAAGTCGGCTTGCCGCTCGCAGCCGAGCCGCATCAGATGCGGGATGCGGTGCAGGCGTGGCTGATGCGCCAGGCCAGAGACAATTTCCAGCAACGCCTGAACCACTTCGCGCCACAGTTGCAGGTGCAGTGGAAAAAACTCAGCCTGAGCAGTGCCCACACCCGCTGGGGCAGCGCCAAGGTGGATGGCTCGATACGGTTGAACTGGCGCCTGATCCATTTCGCGCAGGATGTGATCGACTATGTGGTGGTGCATGAGCTCAGCCACTTGCGGGTGATGAACCACAGCCCGCAGTTCTGGGAGACGGTTCGCTCGGTCGTCCCTGATTACGGAAATCTGCGCAAACAGCTCAAGGACGACGCTATCCCGAAATGGTGAATCGATAAACGCCATCGGCGTCGAGGGTGCGGCGCAGCTTGCCGTCAAACCACAGGGCGTGCAGGTGCGCAATCGACTCCCCCATGGCGAAAGTGGTCTGGTGCAGGTCCAGGGCGCGCTCAAACAGCACCGGCAAGATGTCCGCCGCGCTGCAGGGTTGGTGTGTACAGGCCTTCAGCACATCGGCCAGGCGATCCTGGTGATGTTGGTGCAGTTGCTCAATACGGGTATGCATTCCGGTAAACGGTTTGCCGTGCGAGGGCAGTACCAGGGTGTCTTCGGGCAGGGTGCGGAAACGGTCGATCGACTCCAGGAACAGGGCCAGCGCGTCGGCTTCCGGTTCGGCCTCGTAGACACTCACGTTGGTGGAAATCCGCGGCAGCATCATGTCGCCGCCGATCAGCACGTTCAGGGACGGGCAATACAGGGCAATATGCTCCGGCGCGTGGCCGTAGCCGGCGATGCAGTGCCAGTCACGCCCGCCAATGCGAATTACCTGCCCGTCCATCATGCGCCGGTACTGCAGGGGCACCGATGGCACCAAGGCGGGAAAGTAGCCGGTGCGGGCCTGAATCTGCGCTACTGCTTCGGGGCTGTTGAGCCCGTGGGAAGCAAAGAATTCGGCGGCACGTTCGCCGCCAAATCCAGTCGGCCCCATGCAGCCGATGCGTGCCACCTGGTAGTCGGTTGCGCTGATCCACAGCTGACACTCATGTGCCCCCACGCTTGCGACTTCGCTGCTGCGCTGCCCCCCGACGGGGTTGGTCGCGGCTTGGGGCGGCCATGCGCCGCGCCCGCTCCATCTTTGGCATAGCCAGTGCGCCAGGCCAATATGGTCCGGGTGCATGTGGGTCACGATCACCCGAAGAATCGGCAGGCCTTCCAGTTCGTTGGCGAAAACACTTTCCCAGACAGCCTTGGACTTTTCATGGGAAATGCAGCAATCCACAATGCTCCAGCCCTGCAGCTTCCTGTCTGAGCCATCGTTTGCGTCTGCTTCATCGCGCAGCAGCCACAGGTTGATGTGGTTCAGTGCAAATGGCAACGCCATGCGAACCCATTTGACTGCAGGTGCCAGACCGGTGCCATCGCCCCGCGCCACGACCAGTGCGCCACCCGGGGGTGCCAGGGTCTCGCCCAGGGGGTAGTGCAATTGCTGTTCGAGTTCGTTCATGGTGGTTTCTTCTATGCTCCATAATTGACGTTTACGTAAACGTCAACGGATCGGCGCATTCTAGGGGCACAGTGTGCAGCCAGGTGTCGCACCGGTTCGGCCAAATCTATGACCGCCACTTTCAGTATCGGTGACCTGGCGCGTGAGTTTGATCTCACGACACGGGCCATCCGTTTTTATGAGGATCTGGGTCTGCTACAACCCGAGCGCAGTAGGCCCGGTGGGCGCAACCGCGTCTACAGCGGGCGCGACCGCACCCGCCTCAAACTCACACTGCGTGCCAAGCGGTTGGGGCTCTCGCTGACCGAGGCCAAAGAGATCATCGACATGTACGACAGCCCGCGCGACACCGGCGCGCAGCTGCAAAAGTTTCTGGACGTACTGGCCACCAGCCACCGCAAGCAAATCGAGGAGCAGATGGCCGACCTGCAAGCCAATCTGGACGAGCTCAAGGTGCACCAGCGTGAAGCGCGTGCGCTCCTGAGCAAACAGGCTGCGCCTGTGGCCACCCCTGCGAAACCCGGTATCCGACAAAATCACACCAAACCCCTGAGGAGAACCCCATGAACCTGCCCGGACTTAACTTTCAACTCGGCGAAGACATCGACGCCCTGCGCGACGCGGTGCGCGAATTTGCACAGGCCGAAATTGCGCCTCGTGCCGCAGAGATCGACCGCAGCGACCAGTTTCCCATGGATTTATGGCAGAAGATGGGCAGCCTGGGTGTGCTCGGTATTACGGTGGGCGAAGAGTATGGCGGGGCCAACATGGGTTACCTCGCGCACATGATCGCCATGGAAGAAATTTCACGCGCCAGCGCCTCGGTCGGCCTGAGTTATGGTGCGCACAGCAACCTGTGCGTGAACCAGATCAAGCGCAACGGCACCGATGCGCAACGTGCCAAGTACCTGCCCAAACTCATCACCGGCGAGCATGTCGGTGCGCTGGCGATGAGCGAGCCGGGTGCCGGCTCCGACGTTCTTTCCATGAAGCTGCGTGCCGAAGACAAAGGCGGCTACTACCTGCTCAATGGCAACAAGATGTGGATCACCAATGGCCCCGATGCCGACACATTGGTTGTTTACGCAAAATCAGAGCCTGAGCTCGGTGCCCGTGGCGTCACCGCCTTCCTTATCGAGAAGGGCATGCCAGGGTTTTCCATCGCGCAGAAGCTCGACAAGCTGGGCATGCGCGGCAGCCACACCGGAGAACTGGTGTTCAACAATGTGGAAGTGCCCCACGCCAATGTGCTGGGCCAGGTCAACGGCGGTGCCAAGGTGCTGATGAGCGGGTTGGACTACGAACGCGCCGTGCTTACTGGCGGGCCGCTGGGCATCATGCAGTCGGTGATGGACAACGTCATCCCCTACATCCACGACCGCAAGCAGTTTGGCCAGAGCATTGGCGAATTCCAGCTTATTCAGGGCAAGGTGGCGGATATGTACACCGTGCTGCAGGCGGGTCGCAGCTTTGCCTATACCGTGGCCAAAAACCTCGATTTGCTGGGCTCCGAGCACGTGCGCCAGGTGCGCAAGGATTGCGCCTCGGTGATCCTGTGGACGGCCGAAAAAGCCACCTGGATGGCTGGCGAGGGCGTGCAGATCTTTGGCGGCAATGGTTACATCAACGAGTACCCGCTGGGCCGCTTGTGGCGTGATGCCAAGCTGTACGAAATCGGCGCGGGAACCAGCGAAATCCGCCGCATGCTGATCGGGCGTGAACTCTTTGGCGAGACCATGTGAAGTGGGCGGTACTTTGACCAAAGATCTTTTCGCCCGCAACCGTGCGTGGGCCGCCGAGATGGAGCGCTCGCGCCCAGGCTTTTTTACCAACCTCACGACCCAGCAGCGGCCGCAGTACATGTGGATTGGCTGTTCCGACAGTCGCGTTCCTGCGAACGAAATTGTCGGGCTTGCGCCGACAGTCGCGTTCCTGCGAACGAAATTGTCGGGCTTGCGCCGGGCGAAATTTTCGTCCACCGCAACATTGCCAACGTGGTGGTGCACTCGGATCTCAACGCCCTGTCGACAATACAGTTCGCGGTGGAGCGGCTCAAGGTGAAGCATGTGATGGTGGTGGGCCACTACGGTTGCTCTGGTGTGCAGGCAGCGCTGGAAGGTGCGCGCATCGGGCTGGCCGACAACTGGTTGCGCCACATTCAGGATGTGCGCGACCGGCATCGCGACGTGCTCGAAGTCATCCCCGAGCACGGTCGCGCCGCTGCGCTGTGCGAGCTCAATGTGATCGAGCAGGTCGTCAACGTGGCCCAAAGTACGGTGTTGCAGGATGCATGGGGTAGCGGGCAGGATGTGACTTTGCACGGCTGGGTGTATGGGCTGCACGATGGTCTGGTGCAGGACCTGCATATGACCGTCACCGGCAACGCGCAACTCGACACGCTGTACCGGCAGGCGCTGTCTGGTGTGCGGTTGATCCCCCGAAAATGATGTTTATCAACCAAAAGTGGCTCTGACGCAGATGAATTGTGCGTAAGCAGCTATCAATAGAGTAGCAATCATGTTTCCCACACGACTCGATTCCACCGTGGCCTATGACATCGCCAAGGCGATGATGGACGGCTTCAACCGCCACTACCGCCTGTTTCGTACCGAATCGGCCCGCGCCAAGCACCGCTTTGAAACCATGGACTGGCACGGCCAGCAGCGCGCCCAGCGCGAGCGCATCGAGTTTTACGATTTGCGCGTCAAGGAGTGTTCCACGCGCCTGGAGCGTGAATTCAAGGCCGGTGAGTTGGCCATGGATGTGTGGCAGCAGACGAAGCTGCATTACATCGGTTTGTTGGTGGACCACCACCAGCCGGAGCTTGCCGAAACCTTCTTTAATTCAGTGACCTGCAAGATCCTGCATCGCAGTTACTTTCAGAACGACTTCATCTTCGTGCGCCCGGCGGTAAGCACCGAATACATCGAAAACGACGAGCCAAAGACACGTCCGACCTACCGCGCCTATTACCCGACGCGGGCGAGCATGGCAGAGGAGCTCATGCGCCTGGTGACGGACTTTGATTTGCAATGCCCCTTTGTCGATCTGGCGCGGGACGCGTCACTGGTGGCGCAGGCCATGGTGGAGAAGATCGGAACCGCCACGCTGCGCGCCAATTTTCAGATCCAGGTGCTCACCGGCCTGTTCTTTCGCAACAAAGGCTGCTATGTGGTGGGCAAGTTGATCAACGGTTTCACCGAATTTCCGTTTGCGCTGCCACTGCTCCACGCCAAGGACGGCAATTTGGAGATCGACGCCGCGCTGTTTGGCGAAGACGATCTGCTGCTGCTGTTCAGTTTCGCGCGGGCCTATTTCATGGTCGATATGGAGGTGCCATCGGCCTATGTGCAGTTCCTGCGCAGCATGATGGCGCGCAAACCGCGCAACGAAATTTACAACGCGCTGGGCTTGGCCAAGCAGGGCAAGAACCTGTTCTACCGCGACTTCCTGCACCACCTGCGCCATTCCAGCGACAAGTTCCGTATCGCACCCGGCATCAAGGGCATGGTGATGCTGGTGTTCGACTTGCCCAGCTTCCCGTATGTGTTCAAGGTCATCAAGGACTACTATCCGCCGCAAAAGGACACCACCCGCGAGCAGATCAAGGGCAAGTACCTGTTGGTGAAACAGCACGACCGGGTCGGGCGCATGGCCGACACGCTGGAGTACAGCGAGGTCGGCTTTCCGCGCGACCGGTTTGACGACGAACTGGTGGCCGAGATTCAGAAATTTGCACCGAGCCAACTCGAAATCAGCGACCGCGATGGTGATGGCACGCTGGAGCTGATTCTCAAGCACGTCTACATTGAGCGGCGCATGATTCCGCTCAACATTTACCTGCAGGAGGCGTTTGATGCCGGTGGTGCCAACGCAGACGACACCAGTGCGGTGGCCGTGCGGGCACGCGAGCAGATTGTGCGGGGGGTGGTGGAGTATGGCAACGCAATCAAGGACCTGGTGGCTGCCAACATCTTTCCCGGCGACATGTTGTGGAAAAACTTTGGCGTAACCCGCCACGGCAAGGTGGTGTTTTACGACTACGACGAGATCGAATACATCACCGACTGCAGATTCCGCAAAGTGCCCGCACCCCGCAACGAAGAAGACGAAATGTCGGGCGAGATCTGGTACAGCGTAGGCCCCAGGGATGTCTTTCCGGAGACCTTTGGCCCATTTTTGCTTGGCAATCCGGCAGTGCGCGAAGTCTTCATGAAACACCATGCCGATTTGCTGGATGCCGAGTTCTGGCAGGCGCACAAGGAGCGCATTGCACAAGGCCATGTGCACGATGTCTTTCCGTACGACCGCGACAAGCGCTTCCACCAGGCCGAGCGACCGTAAAGCGCGCAACGAACGTATTTCTTCAATTTAAACAGGAGGTATTTCATGTCTGATTCCATTGTCATCGTCGGCGCAGCCCGCACCCCCATGGGTGCCTTTCAGGGCGACTTTTCCAGCCTCGCAGCCCATGACCTCGGCGGTGCGGCCATCAAGGCTGCCGTGCAGCGCGCCGGCATTTCCCCGGAGCTGGTCACCGAAGTGTTGTTTGGCAATTGCCTGATGGCCGGCCAGGGCCAGGCCCCGGCCAGGCCCCGGCACGCCAGGCCGGCTTCAAGGGTGGCCTGCCCAAGAGCGCGGGCGCGGTGACGCTGTCCAAGATGTGCGGCTCGGCCATGCGCGCCGCCATGTTTGCCAACGACATGCTGCTGGCTGGTAGCCACGAAGTACTGGTGGCCGGTGGCATGGAGAGCATGACCAACGCGCCCTACCTGATGCTCAAGGGGCGTGGCGGTTACCGCATTGGACACGACCGCATTTTTGACCACATGATGCTCGACGGACTCGAAGACGCCTACGAGCCGGGGCGTTCCATGGGCACATTCGGCGAAGACT
>JAIFLV010000054.1 GCA_020048895.1 Rhodoferax sp.
CGGGAACGATTGGGTTCCCGGGAACGATTGCAGCCAGTGTTTATGCGGATTCAATCGTTCCCGGTGGGCATCGTTCCCGAAACGCTGTCGGGAACGATCAAACCCAATGAATACGCCACTTTCCCGGTTCCCGGCTTTTCCTCTCTAAAGAGAGGGTGAGCATCGGGAATGCTCACACCCTCGTACCCATTGGTGGCTTTGGGAAGGCACATCAATCTTGCCAAATTTTGCCAAGACCTCTAAACTGTGGGCATGAGTACCATGAACATCTCTTTGCCAGACACCCTGAAGTCCTTTGTTGATGAACAGGTTAGCCAGGGCTCGTATGGCACCAGCAGTGAATACCTGCGCGAACTGATCCGCAAAGACAAAGATCGGCTGCACTTGCGCAGTCTGCTGGTGGCTGGTGCCGCCTCTGCGCCAGCAGGCGTGGCCGATACAGCGTACTTTGATGGCCTGCGCGAGCGTGTTCGCAAAGCCACCGCAGTGGGCATGCACGGTTGAAAGTCAAACCTGTCGTCGCACGCGAGCTGGCCCATCACGATATCGATGAGATCGTTGCCTACTATCTGGGCGAGTCTGCTGAGCAAGCGGCCTATGGTTTCATTGACGCACTGGAGGATGCATACGCCCACATTGGTCGCCATCCTGCGACCGGTTCACCGCGTTATGCCCACGAATTGAACCTGCCCGGTCTGCGCTTTTGGCCATTGACACGCTATCCGCATCTCGTGTTTTACGTTGAGCGGCCAGACCACATTGATGTTTGGCGGGTGCTGCATGGCACGCGGGACATTCCGCAGTGGATGGTCGAGGTCGATGAGATCTGATTTTCAGCCCAGGTAAAAGGGGTCCTTCCTGACGAAGAACCTATGCGGGGGAGACACGCGCACGCGTGGCCTACAGTCAGGGTGCAAACTAAGGTTTGCAGGGGTTTGCACCACGGCAGGTTTGCACCACGGCAGGTTTGCACCTTGGGCACCAAAGGGGGGGGAATTCAATTCACACCCTTTGTCCGATCGGCGGGCGGGTCATGCGGAGATAAATTGGCGGATTGGCCGCATTACCTGCGGCCAATGATGTGCTGGCGAGAAAAAAGGTGTCCGTTCAATGGACACCCTTGTGACAGAGATGACCTCCAGCATTTGGAGGTCACCGCCAGTGATGGCGGCTGGCGTGTCTGGTCAGATGTAAATCTCGTCGTCGATGGCGGCTTGCACCACAAACCCGGTCAAGTAAGCCATGCCGCGAGGGATGCCCGTTTCATTGGCTGTGACGCGGCCAATCGTCCAGCCCATCCACTTGGCAGTGGCTTGGTCAATCGCGTCCTTGAGGGTGGCACCCACAAAAAGTGCATTCTGGACGTCGTCTGCAAAGTGGCGACCGTGGCGGCTGTCCAAAAATGCCCTGACTTGCTCTGGTTCGCACCCGGTGGCGATGGCAATGGTTGGCAGGGCGATGGCCCAAGCAGCGGAGGCATGCTCTTGCATGGTGCCCCAAAATCCGAAATCGGTCACGGTGGCTGTGGGAATGTTTGTGGTTGCGATCATGATTCTCTCCGGTGGGTTGATTGTTTCGACACCCGTAGTAAGACGCTGTTCAAGCCGGAAGCCAAGCTATTTTTGGCGTTTGAATCAACTTGGATGCGCAAATTTGCGCACCCTGTCCACGCATGCAATCAAGCCAGCATTTCGTCTGCCGAAGCCACAACGTGGTAGCTGCGCTCGCCACCCTTGGGTTTTGCCGATGTGATGCTCAGCCCCAGTTTCTTTTTGAACGCTCCGGCAAACGTGCCTCGCACGGTGTGGGCTTGCCAGCCTGTGCATGCGCAAATTTGCGCAACCGTCGCACCCTCCGGGCGGCGCAGCATTCCGATGATGGTGGCCTGCTTGCTGTGCTCGCGCTGCCGGTGAGATTTTGGTGCGGCAAGTGGCTGTTTTCCGGCTTGCGCCCACTGGGCCTCGACGTTGGCCACGGTTGCCTCCAGTTCTGGGTCTGCGTCCAAGGGTGAAACCTCTGGCGCAAGTGCAGCCATTGGCCGCGTTAACCCAAGTGCATCGTAGCCCTCGGCGGCAACAAAATGGTCGACACCGTTGCTGGTGATCAGGGCGCGGTTGAACAGTCCGGTGAGCACCTTCTGGCGGGCACCACCTTTGACGTTGTCGGGAAACCAAGTGATCTTGCCGTTTGTGGTTTGGGCGGCATGGGCCAGAACGGCGTGCTGGGTGTGGTTGAGTTGGATGGTCATGATGTGATCCTGATTTGTTTCGGGGTGGTGATGAACGCGCTGTTGGGCAGTGAAGCCAAGCACTTTTTGCTTGGCTTGCGCAACAAATCAGTCCTGCGCGATTTCTGCTTCCGTCGCTTTGGGCATGGACGCGCCCAACTCGACACCCGCCTTGAACGCGGCTTCCAGGGCGCTTCGCACACCCCAGACCGAGACATCGTGGAAGTCGAGTCGGTCTGAGTTGCGTGTTTCCAAGGTCTCGATAAAAAGGTGGTTTTGGGCGATCAGGGCAAAAATCTGTTCGATGGTGGTGGTCATGTCAATCTCCGGTTGGTGTGTTGCGATGCCTCTAGTAACGCGCTGTTTGATTGAGAAGCCAAGTCCATTTCGATCAATTTTTGATTCTTTTAAAGATGCAAATTTGCACGATTTGCAACAGCGCAACCTTCTGCAAATTTGCAGAAGGTTTAAAACAGAGGCGCAAATTTGCATGTCTGGTATCGGAATGAGACTTTCGGTAAATTTGCCGGAGGTTGCCCACTTGATAACGTCCGTCCTCTGCTAGACTTTGACCGACTTAAACCGATTTCGATCCGTTTTTAACCAATTTCGCAAGCTATGACTACTGAACCATGGGTAACTACTGAGCAGGTCGCTCAACATTTGGGCGTGGTCAAGGACACGGTCTACCGTTGGCGTGAGCGCAAAGGATTAACCGCGCACCGTATTGGTCGGCTCTGGAAATTCAAACTATCCGAGGTGGATGATTGGGTGCGGGCGGGCGGTGCCGAAGATGTCGAACAAAATGACAAGAAGTCATCAACACAGGGGGAGTGATGCCAAGAATATTTGACAATATCGAAAAGCCTCTGCTGCCAGCGCTACAGGAAACACTTCTTGTAGCCGAGCGTGCAGACTTTTGTGTCGGCTACTTCAACTTGCGAGGCTGGTCGCATCTGGCGCCCCATGTTGAGAACTGGGCTGGCGGTACTGGTCATTGCTGCCGATTGCTGGTCGGTATGCACGTCGCTCCCACTGATGAACTCCGACAGGCACTACGCGCCAAGGACGAAGATGGCCTAGACAATCAGACCGCACTGCGCGAAAAACGCCGTATCGCCGAAGAGTTTCGCCAGCAACTCACATTTGGTGCGCCCAGCAACTCCGACGAAGCATCCCTTAGGCAACTTGCTGCTCAAATTCGCGCACAAAAGCTGGTAGTCAAGGTCTACCTGCGCCATACCTTGCACGCCAAGCTCTACCTTCTGCACCGCCATGATGCCAATAATCCAGTCACAGGGTTTTTAGGCAGTTCCAACCTGACCCTGGCGGGCCTGTCTAAACAAGGGGAGTTGAACGTCGATGTGCTTGAGCATGATGCCTGCAACAAGCTGGTTGACTGGTTTGAAGACCGGTGGAGTGATCGATGGTGCATCGACATCTCTAAAGAGCTCGCCGATATTATTGACGAGAGTTGGGCCGGTGACCGACTGGTGCCGCCATACCACGTCTATCTCAAAATGGCGTATCACTTGGCACAGGAAGCCAGAGCAGGTCTGTCCGAATTTCGCATCCCATCAGTTTTCGGAAATACCTTGTTTGATTTTCAGGCTGCTGCTGTCAAGATCGCAGCACACCATCTGAACAAGCGCGGCGGCGTGCTCATCGGTGACGTAGTGGGACTGGGTAAATCGATCATGGCAACCGCTCTGGCCAAGGTGTTCGAGGACGATTACCACACTGAAACGCTGATCATCTGCCCCAAAAACTTAGTCTCCATGTGGGAGGACTATGCCCACCGTTACCACCTGCACGCCAAAGTTCTGTCACTGTCCAGGGTCATTACTGAGTTGCCGGAAAAAACCCGCCGCTACCGTCTGGTGCTTGTTGACGAGTCGCATAACTTGCGCAACAAGGAAGGCAAGCGCTGGCGTGCCATCCGCGACTACATCGAGCGCAATGAGAGCCTTACCGTTCTGTTGTCGGCCACGCCGTACAACAAAACCTACCTTGATCTAGCGGCACAGTTAGGCCTGTTTCTCAACCTGGACTCCGACATTGGCATCCGCCCCGAAAAGCTGCTGGCTGAACTCGGTGGTGAGCATGAATTTATCCGTCGTCACCAATGCGGCGTGCGCTCACTGGCCGCTTTTGAGAAGAGTGGAATCCCAGACGATTGGCGCGATTTGATGCGTTTGTACATGGTTCGCCGCACGCGTGGCTTCATCATTCAGAACTACGCTCAAGAAGACGAACGCGGGAAATACCTTCTGTTTCCAGATGGACGCAAGTCGTACTTTCCCAAGCGTGTTCCCAAAAATCTTAGCTTCAAGATTGACGACAAAAATCCGGCTGATCCGTATGCCCGGTTTTACTCCGACTCAGTGGTCAATGCTATCAATACGTTGAAACTGCCACGCTATGGTTTGGGTAATTACCTTGCATCCAAGCCACATAGCCCGCCCACTTCGCATCAGGCCAAAACCATCGATGGTTTGTCTCGTGCTGGAACGCGGCTCATGGGGTTTTGCAGAACCAATCTGTTCAAGCGTCTTGAGAGCGGTGGTCCCGCCTTCATTTTGTCTATCGAACGTCACATACTGCGTAATTTCATCGTTTTGCATGCCATTGAACAGGGGCTAGACATCCCGCTTGGCACCCAGGGGGCTGAGTTACTCGACACCCGCTATTACGACGAAGACCCGGACGGTATGCTGGCAGATGATGCCAGTGACGATGATTCGACTGTGCCATCCGCCACCAATGGTTTGAGTACCGAAGCTGACTACCGTGCCCGTGCCGTACAAGCTTATACCGCCTACAGTGGGCCGTTCAAGTCACGCTTCAAGTGGCTCCCTGGGGCCATGTTCATCAAGGCTTTGGCGAAAGATTTGGCAGTCGATGCACACTCATTGTTGCAAGTGTTAAAAACATGCGGCGAGTGGAAGGCCGATGCCGACACCAAACTCGCCGCACTGATGCAACTGATCGACAAACAGCATCCAAAAGACAAACTGCTCGTTTTTACCCAGTTTGCCGACACGGCGCGCTATCTCAAAGCCCAATTGATCGCACGCGGCATCAAACATATTGATGAAGCCACCGGTCAAAGCGCTGACCCTACGCTACTTGCTTGGCGTTTCTCACCCGAGTCCAATGCCAAGCGTGACCAGGTCAAGAAAGTTGATGAACTGCGTGTGCTGATCGCGACCGACGTACTTTCAGAAGGGCAGAACCTGCAAGATGCCCACATTATTGTCAACTACGACCTTCCGTGGGCCATCATTCGTCTGATCCAGCGCGCCGGTCGTGTAGATCGCATCGGCCAGCAGTCTGACACCATTCAGTGTTATTCCTTCGTACCTGCCGATGGTGTCGAGCGCCTGATCAAATTGCGCGCCAGAGTCAAGCAGCGCCTGATTGAAAACGCAGAGGTGGTTGGCTCTGACGAGAGTTTCTTTGACGATGATGCCGACGCAGACGAGGAAGTGATACGCGACCTCTACACCGAGCAAAGTGGCATTTTGGACGACGATGGCGACACCGAGGTTGACTTGGCCTCTTACGCCTACCAAATCTGGAAAAATGCCACCGACGCTGATCCTTCACTGGTCGCCAAAATTGAAGCTTTGCCGAATGTTGCCTATGCCACCAAAGCCCACACGCCCACACCCACTGCCCCGAACGGGGTGTTGGTCTATTTGCGCACCGCGCAAGATAACGACGTGCTGACTTGGATCAACGACGCTGGACTTGCTGTCACTCAAAGCCAGCTCACCATATTGAAAGCTGCTGCTTGTGCAGCCGATACGCCTGCATTGCCACGTCTGGATGGACACCACGCACTCACCCAGCAGGGGTTGGCGCACATCACCGAAGAAGAAAAATCCTCGGGTGGTGCGCTGGGTCGTCCGTCTGGCGCACGTTTCAAAGCCTATGAGCGACTCAAACGCTTTCGCGACAGTTGGGGCATCAAACGTGACTTGTTTGTCACTGACGAGTACCTGCGCCGGGTAGAGCGCGTGATGGAGGAAATCTACCGCTATCCGCTTTACCAATCTGCCACCGACAGCCTGAACCGACAGCTCAAAGCTGGTATTGGTGACCAGCCGCTTCTTGATCTGATCTTTTCATTGCGTGAAGATGCGAGGCTTTGTGTGGTTGAAGAATTAGAACAACAGCGCGAGCCCAAGCTCATTTGCACCATGGGCTTGGCATAAACAAAAACGGGATTAACAACAATGGCCATCGACACCGCGCGGTTTTCTAAACTGCTGGGCGACTTCAAGCTTGAAGCGCTTTTTAACGAACTTGGATGGGAACGCCCCAGCTTGAAACCGCAGGCCGTCACAGTCAGTGGCGAAACTTACACCCTGCGCCAGCTTGCGCACAAGCGAGGCGTCGCCGTGCTGCAATGCTCAGCAGACCTGCAAGGCAATATTCCCGGGCGTAGCGTGCTACTTAAAATAGAGCGAGAAGCGGCAAAAATAGCCCACGAGCACCTGCTGGTGTTTGTCGATACCGCACAAACCATGCTCACTTGGTTGTGGGTGGCGCGCGCACCGGGGCAGCCCACCAGCACCCGCACCCACACTTGGCACAAAGGCCAAAGCAGCGAAGCCCTGCGCCAGAAACTTAATCAGATCGTTTGGTCGCTTGAAGAAGAGGAAGCGGTCACGCTCAACACGGTTATCACCGGATTGAAGCGTGCCTTTGATCGCGACCGCGTCTCGCGCAGTTTTTATGACAGCTTCAAGGCACAGCATGATGCTTTTGCCGACTTCATCAAAGGCTTGGCCGACGTGTCAGACCGCGCTTGGTATGCATCCCTCATGCTCAACCGGTTGATGTTTGTCTATTTCATTCAAAAAAAGGGTTTTTTGGACGGCAATGAAACTTACCTCACTGACCGGCTGACTCGCGTGCGTGCAGAAGCTGGCAAGGGCAAGTTCCACAGCTTTTACCGTCAGTTTTTGCGCCGCCTGTTCCATGAAGGCCTTGGGCAGGCTAAAGCCGCACGCACACCAGACTTGGCACACCTGATTGGCGAGGTTCCGTACCTCAATGGTGGCCTGTTTGACGTGCATGAGCTGGAGAGTCGCCACCCTGATATTGACGTGCCCGACGAAGCCTTCGAGCGCTTGTTTGCCTTTTTTGATGCCTGGGACTGGCACCTGGATGACCGGCCGCTTTCCAGCGGGCGTGAGATTAACCCCGACGTGCTGGGCTACATCTTTGAAAAATACATCAACCAAAAGCAGATGGGGGCTTACTACACCAAGGAAGACATCACCGAATACATCAGCAAAAACACTGTCATACCCCACCTGTTGGAGCGCACCCGCGAGCGCTGCAAAGTGGCTTTTGATGGCGCTGCATCTGTCTGGAATCTGCTGAAGGCTGACCCCCAGCGCTATATCTACCCGGCCATGAAGACCGGCGTGTTGGATGCAAGTGGTAACGTCGTACCCGAATTCGCCCTGCCAGACTTTGTCCAAACCGGCATGGCTGACCCGCAGGCGCGCATGTTTGAGCGCCGCTATAACCTGGGCGAGGCACTGTTCAACACCGCCACTGACGAGCGCGGCACGCTGCCCACCGAGACTTGGCGCGAGTATGTGGAGCGCCGCACACGTTGTCTGAGTCTGCTCGATAAGCTCAGCAGTGGTGCAGTCAAAAGTGCCGACGAGTTGATCACCCTGAACCTGGACATTCGCCAGTTCATGCAAGACGTGATCGACACCGCTACCAGCCCCGACCTGTTGCGTGCCGTTTGGCAGGCCATCGTGGGCCGGGTGCCAGAGCGCTCTACTGACAAGTTTCTGCACGGCATCACCATTTTGGACCCCACCTGTGGTTCGGGTGCTTTCCTGTTTGCAGCACTCAATGTACTGGAGCCGCTGTATGAGGGTTGCCTGGACCGAATGGAAGGCTTTGTTGAAGATGCCAAGAAACTGGGCCGTGCTGCCGATGCGGATTTTGTTAAGGTATTGGCCGAAGTCGCCCGTCACCCTTCACGGCGATACTATGTATATAAGAGCATCATTCTCCACAACCTGTTTGGCGTGGACATCATGGCCGAGGCGGTTGAAATCTGTAAGCTCCGCCTGTTTCTCAAACTCGTATCGCAGGTGGACGCTGGGCGTGAGCTAGAGCCGCTGCCTGATATTGACTTCAACATCCGCGCTGGCAACACCCTGGTCGGCTACGCCACCGAGGCCCAGTTTGATGCATCTGGAAGTCTGGCCAGCGACCTCGACCAACGTGCAGAAATCAAGGCCAGCACCGCCGATTTGGCTGATGCGTTTGACTTCTTTCGCCAGCAACAAACCGTGCACGGCGGCAAGGTCACGGCGAATGACAAGCGGGCGCTGCGCGACAAACTCAGTGGTCTGAGCCTGGAACTGGACAAGTATCTGGCGGTGGAATACGGCGTTGACTCGGCCAAGCCCAGAATTTTTGCAGCTTGGCGGGCCAGCCACCAACCCTTTCACTGGTTTGCCGAGTTTTATGGCGTGATGCGCGAGGGCGGGTTTGATGTGGTGATTGGGAATCCGCCGTATATCGAATACAGCAAAGTCAGGGATGAATACTCCGCAGGTCATATCGAAACGATTGCGTGCGGCAACCTTTGGGCGTTCTGCATCGAGAGGTCTTTTGATTTGCTGTCCGCATCGTCTCGCTTTGGAATGATCGTGCCTGTAAGTCTCGTTTGCACGCAGAGAATGAGTGCAATACAAGATGTCATCGCAGCACAGTCGTCTGCAAGTTGGCTTAGTAGCTACGCAGAGCGACCGTCAAAACTTTTCAGTGGCGCTGAGGTGTTGCTGACGATTGCAATTAGCAAGAAGTCTCGCGCAGAACACGTCACGACCTTCACAACGCCGTTAAGAAAGTGGCAATCCGACTACCGGGATTCGTTATTCGCAACAACTACCTATCTTCCGGCAGGTAATCGCATACGCGGATATGTCATTCCGAAAATCTCGTCCGAAATTGAAGCCAGAATTCTGCCGAGTGTGATATCAAAGCTCGGTACTTTAGGTGAGTCATTTGTCCGTACTTCTGGGCACAAGATATATTACAGAATTGGCGGGGGGCGATATTGGAAAATATTCACAACATTCCAGCCGATATTCCAGTTGAACGGAACCCCATCGGTATCAAGTCGGGAGAGCTATCTCTATTTTTCCTCAAAGGAGGATAGAGATATTTCGGTAAGTTTACTTAGTAGCACGTTATTTTATTGGCACTTCATGCTGACCACCAACGGCCGGGACTTAAACCCTGCTGATCTCCGTGCTTTTCCAATTTCGCCAACCAAACTGTCATCAAGTGGACGCCAAAAGCTGATCAATTTGTCTGATCGATTAATGACAAGCTATCGGAAAAACAAAGCAACGAAAGAAAAGACATCTAGATCAACTGGTTGTGTCGTCTATGAAGAGTTTTACCCAAGAATGTCGAAAGATATTCTCGACGAAATTGACCGTGTCATAGGTGCGGAGTTAGGTCTTACGAACGAGCAGCAAGAATTTTTTATCAACTTTGAGATTAAGTACCGCATGGGCGGGACCGACGAGGAAGAATGAAATCCGCACCGGTCATCCTGCCCAATACGCTGCGCGAACGCATCGGTGATGGCATGCCAGCGCAATTCATGGCCATTGGCAATACCGATTTGCTCCATGAACCCCTGCTTGGCCTAATCGCCTCCCGGGAATGTCCGGGCAACGTCTTGCTACAAACATTAGAGCTGGCTACGCTATGGGCACGGGCGAAGCAGGTGGTTTTGAGTGGATTTCATTCACCATTGGAGCAGCAGGTGTTGCGCTCGGTGCTGCGGCGCAAGGGGCGCGTGATCAAGGTGCTGGCGCGCGGCATAACGGACTATCGTCCCGTCGCCGAAGAACGTGAATCGCTAGCGGACGGACGGATGCTGGTCATCACCGCGTGCCCACCCGAGGTGCGCCGCACCACCCGCGATGCCGCGCTTGCACGTAATCAGTTGGTGCTGGCGCTCGCTGGCGAGATCGTCACGCCCTACGTCGCTGATGGCAGCCCGCTTGCCGAGCTGTTAAAAGCGAGGGGAGCCACTTGATGGCAACCTTCAGCGCGACCTGGTTTTTGTTGGAGCAGGAAGGGTTGCTGGCCCAAGCCTGCCTCTGCAATGGCCTGACGGCCCTGCGCCGCGCTAACCTCGGCGACAAAAAGGGGCTGTTCTATTCCGCCTTCTTCGAGCTATCGATTGGCTTTGAGCGGGTGCTGAAGTTGGTATTGATCCTTGATCACATTGCGCGTAACCAACTGGCTACGCCAGACAGCAAAACTGTTGAGGACTACGGACACAAACTTCGTTCCCTCTTTGATGCAGCAAAGGTGGTCTGCACCGCTCACGGCGTGTCCGCACTGGATGCGTTTCAGCCGGATTCGTTGCCGATCGTCATCTTGGGTTTCCTGGATGATTTCGCGCACCCCGGCGGACGCTATTCCAATATCAATAAGCTGACCGGACACAAGCTTCAGGCGATGGCAGACCCTATCGGGCAGTGGGGCGAGATCGCCAATCGGATCATGCGCGAGCATGCCTCGCCCGGAGAGCGCAAACGTGCTCAATTAAATGGTCTGGTGGCAAGCGCCGCGTTCGGTAGCGCAGCGGCCAGCTTGATCAGCGATCTCAACCAGCAGCAGATGGATGTAGTGCCTCTGCATGTTCGAGCCTCGGAACTGGATACCGCCGCTAAGCACGCTATCTATGCATTGGTGACCCTGATTGCCGCATTACGCGAGGTGATAGATTCACTTTGCGGCACTGTCTGGACGGACAATCATCTAGGTACATCAGGCGTGGCTACCGTACCGGATATGAAGGATTTTTTCCAGTTTGCGTGGGCGGACAGGAAATACGTGATGCAAAAGCGGAGGTGGCCTTAGTATGACCAAACTTCCCATCAACCTCACCGACCTGCTTCGCCAGCGCACGGTCGAAGGCGAACGCATCGAGTACAAGACCGGTTGGAACCCGGACGCGATTATCCGCACCCTGTGTGCCTATGCCAACGACTTTGAAAACCTCGGTGGCGGTTACGTGGTGATCGGGCAGGACTGCGATGCCAATGGCCAGCCCGTATTTCCGCCAGTGGGTTTGCAGGACAACCAGTTGGACAAGA